>NZ_JAIWOI010000237.1 GCF_020217005.1 Rheinheimera sp.
TCACCTACATGCTGACAGATAATCTGACGTTAAAAGCAGGTCTACATTATAAAGATTTTAGTTTTGAAACCTATGAAGCGCGTCGTCAAACAGAAAACGGGGCGGGTATAGTCTATACGGCCGACCTGCTGAAACAATACAATTCCGGTTTAGGTAGCCAACCTGTCTGGTTAGTACCTGATTTTGCGGCTATTGATGCTCAATACGACATCTACAGTAACACTGGAGCTTTTGTTGTGAGTTCCGACTTCCGCCGCCCTGATAACTACTCAGCGGACGAAAAAACTCTGGGGGCTTATCTGCAACTTGGGTTTGATACAGACGTCGCCGATATGCCACTGCGCGGTAATATAGGGTTACGTCAGGTGAAAACAGATCAGAGCTCAACAGCCTGGGCGACCTTTGCCAGCACTCCGACTCAAATTACAGCAGAACATGACTATAACGAGTTATTGCCCTCGTTAAATCTGGCCTTAGAGCCATGGGACGACGTGATCATACGTTTTGGCGCGGCAGAAGTGATGGCCAGAGCTGGTTTAGGCGCCATTCGGCCTGATGTTTCAGTCTCGGTCTCCGGCGGCAGCAGGTCAGTATCTGGCGGTAACCCGAAACTGGAACCCACTAAAGCTCAAACCTATGACTTAGGTTTTGAATTTTATTTCTCAGACGAATCCATGTTAGGTGTGGCGTTTTTCTTCAAAGATATAGACAGCCATGTCCAAACCTTACGTGAAACTAAAGCTTTCACTGCAACCGGCTTACCTGTACAGGCGGCTATTGATGCTTGTACAGCGGGACCAGGTTACAACGCAGACTGTAATGAGAACGTCGATTGGCAGGTGACTACGCCTCTGAACGGTCCTGGCGGTGATTTAAAAGGTATGGAAGTCAGCTACCAATTGCCATTCACGTTCCTGCCGGATTTCTGGAACAGATTTGGCTTTATTGGTAACTACACTTATGTTGATGCTCAGATGGACTATATCAGTGCAGCAGGCGTGGTGCAGGCAACACGAGACTTAAACGGCTTGTCAAAAAATACCTCAGCCGCCACTCTTTACTATGAACATGAAGCTTTAAATGCCCGTGTATCCATGGCAAAACGTGGTAAATACCTGACGACAGCAATAGGCCGCGACAACAACGATATGGAAGGTACCAATGCGACAACCAACGTTGATGCTTCGGTCTCCTATGCGTTAAACGACAATTGGAAAATCAGTTTTGAAGCACTGAACCTGACTGACGAAGTCGATGATCAATGGGTAGATTCAGCCGGTAATCGTCTGACCTATTACCATGAAACAGGCCGCCAGTATTACTTAGGCGCTCAATACAAGTTCTGATTTATCCCTCGAACCTGAAGCTGCAGCTTTGCTGACCAGGCCTAATGTTGAGGCAAGCGTAAAACCCCAATCACAGAGCACCACTATGTGATTGGGGCATCGCTCCCTTGTCGCCTCGCTGCACCATCAAATCCGTTGGATAAAAGCAAATGAATGAGCCAGTGATGGTAACGTTGGCGTGACTTACAGCCTGGCCCTGCAAGTCACGATTTTATTTCTACTTTGACAACAGGTAATAGCCGTGACTTCGATGTTTAAAAGCCCATTGCTGATCTCCAGCCTCAGCTTAAGTTTTTTAGTAGCGTGCAGCGAACCAGCACCAACTGAGCAACAAGCTGCAACACCAAACCAGACCAAACCTATTGCGACATTGAGCATTCATAACCCTTCCGACTTCTCGCGCCCACAAGAGGCGATTTATATTGCGGCCAGCGACTTAGGTCTGGCAGAAGCTGACGTACAGAATTCCGGCTTTATCGCCAGCAGCGACAAAGGGCTGTTAGCCTCGCAGTGGATAGACCGCAATGCCGATGGTCAAAAAGATACCTTGCTGCTCAGCCCCAGCCTGGCGGCAGGCGAAACATTACAGCTGCAGATCACCGCTGGTACAGCAGCTGAACTACCAAAACAAACACAAGCCGAAATTTCGCAAAAAACCGGCGGAGAGTGGCAAGGAAAAACCTATGTTGGTGGTCATTTTGAAAATGTCAGTAACCTGACACCACCGCCCCACTACACAGATCACAGTGAATTTATTCGTTACGAAGGCCCGGGCATTGAGTCTGATAAAGTGGCGTACCGCATTTATCTGGACTGGCGTAACGGCTTTGACATTTTTGGTAATAAAACCGGCAAGCCGGTGCTGGATCAAATAGGTCAGGATGGCTACAGCTCCTACCATGAAATGTTGCCATGGGGCACAGATGTGCTCAAAGTCGGCAAAGCAGTGGGGGCTGGTGGTTTTGGTTACTGGGATGGCAGCAAAGTAGAAAGAGTCTCGAAGCTGGACGGTCATACAGTCCATATCATCGAAAATGGCCCTTTGTATTCAGCACTGACCATAGACTATAAAAACTGGCAAATCGCCGGTAAAACTCTGGATGTGAAAGCTCATTTGTCGATGACAGCAGGCAGCCGTTTACTGCATAACCGCCTGACCTTAAGCCAGCCACTGGATAATCTGGCGCTGGGTATTGTCAAACTACCTGATACTCAACTGCTGACAGGCACGCTGGAAAGCAGTGGCCATACCTACACTTACCTCGCGACCTATGGTAAACAAAGTCTGGATGGTGCCAATTTAGGCATGGCGATTTTATTTAAACGCGGCAAACTGGAACAACTGACCACGGACGAGTTTAACCACGTAGCAGTGATGAATGTCTCTGGCCAGCATCTGGAGTATTACCTGCTCGGCGCCTGGCAACATGAACTGAATGGCATTACTAACCAACAGCAGTTTGTCGAATATCTGCAACAGGAAGTAGAACGGCTAACTTTAACGCCTCGTTTGAGTTTAAAAACTGAAATCACCAAGGCGCAAACAAGTCAGCCCATGACCAGCGAACGGGCTTTATACTGGAGCCAACAGCTGGCTAACTCTGAATTGAAACGCCAGGCTGGCCAGTATTATTGGGGTGGCTGGGATACAGAGCGCGACAGACCTGTCAGTTTTGAATACACCACAGGGTTGTTGATCCAGGCTTTTGATGATTTAAATAAATATGCCGCAAACCCGGCTTATCAGGCCGTGATCGACAAAATGGCCGATAGCTTTGTTGCTGCTGACGGCACCATCCACAGTTATGACGCCAGCAAATTTAATATCGACAGTATTAATAGCGGGAATTCGCTGCTTCGGGTCTATGAACAGACCAAAGAGTCAAAATATCAACTGGCAGTTCAAGCCTTACGCGAACAATTAAAGCATCATCCGAAAACCTCAAACGGCGCATTTTGGCATAAACAAGTTTACCCACATCAGCTCTGGTTAGACGGAGTTTATATGGGCATGCCGTTTTTGGCCTATTACAGCAGTCTGTTTGAGCAAGGTGCCAGCCTGGAGCAGGTGGTGCACGAGTTTGAAGTCACCCGTGAGCAGTTACGTGACGACAAAACAGGTTTGTATTTCCACGCCTGGGATGAGTCCAAACAAATGGACTGGGCCGATAAAACGACGGGCCGTTCTGCCTACTTCTGGGGTCGCGCTGTGGGTTGGCTAAGTATGGCGCTGGTGGATGTGCTGGATTATATCCCAGCGGATAACACAGAATTACGCCAGCCACTGCTGGCTATGGTGACTGAACTGGCAGCAGATTTAGCCAAATATCAGGATGCTGAAACAGGCGTCTGGTATCAGATCCTGGATAAAGCCGGTGAACGTGGTAACTATCTGGAATCAAGCGGCAGCAGCATGTTTGTCTACTTTTATGCCAAAGCCATCAACAAAGGCTATTTACCGAAAGAGCAGTATCTGCAGATCAGTAAAAATGCCTGGCAAGGCCTGTTAAATGAATTTGTACTGGTGCATCCGGATGGCAGTATCAGCCTGACGAACATGGTACAAGTTGCAGGTTTAGGTGCGGGAAGGGATGGCAGCTATCACTATTACATGAGTGAACCTATCTACCGCAACGACAGTAAAGGCACAGGGCCTTTTATTATGGCTGGTGTGCAAATGTCTAAGCTATTAAAAGACTAGAGCTATGGCAGTTCTACTCAAGCTGCTGAGTGCACTGGCGCTCAGCGTTTTATGCCTGAACCTGCACGCCAGTGAGCAACCACTACGCTTGCAGGTTGCTTTAGATGGCTCAGCGCCTTTTCGGTCTGTGCAGCAGGCGCTGGATTCTTTACCTGCCACCAAGCAATGGGCCTTCATTGAAATTGGCCCAGGCATTTATAAAGAAAAACTCTACCTGACACGCGACAAAGTAGTGCTGGCTGGCAGCGGCAAAACCAGTACCACTATAGAATTTCCGGAACTTCGTAAAAACCATTTAAAACAGCAGCCAGACGACTGGGGCTCAGCTGTGGTGAATATCAAAGCCTCAGATATAGTGCTGTTAGATTTAACTGTATTTAACAGCTATGGCGCTTTACATGGCGATCATGACCATCAGTTTGCTATTCGGGGTTTTGAGCAGGCTAACCGCATTATCACCGACCAATGTCGTGTCATTGCAGGAGGTGCCGACAGCTTGAGCCTGTGGAATAAAAAGGGGATGTATTACCACAGCAACTGTTACTTTGAAGGCCATGTCGATTATGTATGTCCACGCGGCACCGCCTGGATCACCCAGAGTCAGTTTTATAGTCAGGCCACCGAAGCCTCACTCTGGCACGATGGCGAGTTGGACACAAATGCGAAGTTAGTGGTCACAGACTCTGGTTTCTCCGGTATTCAGGGGTTTTTACTGGGCCGCCGTCATTACGATGCTCAGTTTTACCTAAAGAATAATAACTACTCCCCCCTGATGGCAGACCAGCCGATATTCCGCAAAACCTATCCGGATGACCCCAGCCGCGACAGAGCCAACTTATGGGGTGAACGTAGTTATTTCAGCGGTTCTAAAGGTGCTGATTACCGCTGGATAAAAGACAACTGGCCGAAAGGCGCACCAAAAATCAATGCAGACTGGGTTTATCAGGGCCAGTGGCAACCAGAACAGGTGTTACAGCAAGCCCGCAGTTGGCTTAGCGCTAAAGCACAACTGGCCCCCACTAAACTTTATCTGGTGGGCGACTCCACTATGGCTGACAAAACCAATCTTGCTTATCCGGAGCGCGGCTGGGGCCAGTTATTGCCTGAATTTATGCTGCCGCAGTTACAAATCATCAACTTAGCTGCTAATGGCCGCAGTACCTTACGTTTTTTAAATGAAGGCCGCTGGCAAATGCTGCTGGACGAGCTGCAAGCCGGTGATTATGTGTTGATCCAGTTTGGCCATAATGATCAAAAACAAGACGACCCAAAACGATACGCTGAAGTGAATACGCGTTACCCTGAATTGTTGCAGCAGTTTATCCGCGAGGTCAAAGCCAAAGCCGCTATTCCGATGCTGGCAAGCTCAATCTGCAGACGGAATTTTAATGGCAAGACACTGGAGCGGGATTTAGCAGATTACGCAGCACAAGCTAAACAGCAAGCTGCATTGGCGCAGATCGACTTTTTTGATTTGCAGCAGCACAGCTGCAATTTATGGCAAGACTTAGGTCCTACCGATAGTCAGCCTTATTTTATTCACGTGCCTGCTGGTTTGTATCAGAAGTTTCCGGATGGAAAGCTTGATAATACCCACTTGTCAGTGCAAGGGGCTTCTAAAGTAGCGCAGCTTTTTGTGTACGACTTACAAAAGCAACAGCATCCTCTTGCCAGGTACCTTTACCGCTCTAAGCTCTAGTCGGTATCTACCCCATAAGCCAGTCACGGGTTCTGGCACTGGTTTTTACCAGTTGCCAGCTTTCGCAGCCATTAAAACTGGCATAGTCGACCACAGCTTTGGTCAGTGCCGCTTTTAATGCATCCGTCAGTTTTACCTGCTCATCCAGCACTAAATGCTGCAGCAATAAGGTTTTGCTGGCTCTGTCTGCTTTCACATCCACCTGGCCTATAAACTGGTCTTTATACAAGATAGGCAAGCTGTAATAGCCAATCTGGCGCTTGGCCGCCGGCACATACACTTCAATCTGGTAATCAAAATTAAACAGCTGCATTAATCGGTCACGCTGAATCACTAAGTTATCAAAAGGCGACAGCAACCAGACTTTATTCGGCACTTTTGCGGCTAATTTGTCAGTAAGCACTAACTGGGGCCTGTAATACCAGACTTTCCCATCCAGCAGAAAACTCTGCAGCCTGCCCTGCTCCAGTTGCTGTTGCAATTGGCTCTTCAATGCGGCTTGCATATTTTTCCGCAAATAACCTATCTGCTGTACTGTGGCCACAGCCTGGCTTTGCAGACAACGATCTATTAAATAATCGGCAAACTCTGCCTCCGTAGGTGGCACCTGATCTCTATGATCAGGCCAGACCCGCTCTGTCAGATCATAGACTTTTTGAAACTTATCCCGCCGCGCCACCATCAGCTTGCCTTGCATAAACAGCTGCTCCAGCGCCTGTTTGGCCGGTTGCCAGTCCCACCAGGCCCCATTTTTTTGGCCTGAGTTAATTGAATCAGTGACAAAGTCACTGGCTTTCAGTGGCCCTTCGGCCGTCACCCGCGCCAATACTTCGTTCATCAATTGTTGTTCGGGGTTAAACCAGTGGTTGGTTCCGTTTTGCAGCAATAGCTTACGCTGCAAACTAAAGCGATAATCTTCGGCGGGTAAAAATGCCGCGGCATGCGACCAGTATTCAAAACTTTGTTTGTACTCCAGCGCTTTATCCAACATGGACTGCTGATAGTTTTTTACTCTGTTGTAGAGCACATGATGGTGGGCTCGTTCCACTACGTATATCGAATCAAGCTGCACATAACTAATTTGCTTAATCACGTCGGCTACAGCAGCTTTTCCCTGAGCAGGCTTGAGCAAGCCTTGTTGCCGCAGAATCAACTGGCGTAACTCTTTAGGACTAAAAGGGCAAGCAGAGGTCATGAGTTAAAACCTTAAATAAAAATCAGCCAGAAGGCTTCGGTAGGCTTCACTGTACTGGCCCGGACTTTGCTGGATCAAGAGCTCTGTCTGTTCAATCCGGCTGGTTCCGGCACTGGTACTAAAATCTAACAACTGTAATTTGGCGTCTTTATGTGCTGCAGTTTTAACCAGACAACGTCGCTGCAGAGTCCAGCCCGTCTGCTCGGCCACAGTGATAAAATCCAGGCCCGCAGGCAACACCAGACAGAAATGGGCATTTGACGTTGCAAGCCGTCTGGCTGCCTTAGCTAATTCCATAAAAGGCAACGTATCTGCATGGCGGGCCTGATGCCGCTTTGCATCAACAGCGCCTAAACTCTGCTGAAAATAAGGTGGATTGCTGATAATTAGCTCAAATCTAAGCTCTGGTTGGTTATCCGTCGCTGCATAGGTTAGAATATCGGCCTGAATGACGCGGATTTGTGCAGCCCAACGACTGGCCGCTACATTATCCTGAGCCTGTAAGGCCGCATCCTGGTCCAGTTCGACAGCATAAACTTGAGGGTTAAGCCCTGATTTTTGCAAACGCTGCGCCAGCATCAGAGACAAAATGCCACTACCAGCACCTATATCCAACGCTGGGCCAGCTTGAGGTAAAGTTGCCCAAGCCCCAAGAACTAAGGCGTCCGTGCTGACTTTCATCGCACAGCGGTCGTGGCCAACAAAAAATTCTTTACACCAAAAGCCGCTCACTCTTGTCCTTACCCAGCAGGGCTAAATAGAGTGGCAGTGTATAAGATGTTGTTTTGTCTGTCAGTACAGCATCTTATTAAACGTGATCTAAATAGAAGGTATACAGAGCGTGAGCGAAATTAACACTGCACAGGAAAAAATGACCTTTGCTGAGTTTCAACTGGATGACAGCTTAGAAAAAACTCTGAGCAAAGCAGGCTTTAAAGAAGCAACCAGCATTCAGAAACTGGCTATTCCTGTGGCTCTGGAAGGCCGCGACATACTGGCAAGTGCGCCAACAGGCACAGGTAAAACCCTGGCGTTTTTACTGCCGGCTATTCAATACCTGCTGGATTTCCCACGCCGTGACCCAGGTTTTGCCCGGGTTCTGATTATGACGCCAACCCGCGAGCTGGCCTATCAGATTTTTGAGCAGGTACAACAACTGATCATGCTGACTGACCTGCATGCTGGAGTAATCACAGGCGGTATCAACTACGGTAGTCATAAAGAGACACTGGAAAAAAACAACGATATTCTGGTAGCGACACCAGGTCGCTTAATTGAGTATCTGGACAACGAAAGTTTCCATGCCGACGAAGTAGAAGTGCTGATCCTGGACGAAGCCGACCGTATGCTGGATATGGGTTTTGTTGGTGAAATGAACCGCATTATTCTGGAGGCGAAACGTCGTCGTCAGACCATGCTGTTTTCCGCCACTTTGGATGGTAATGGGGTAAAGCGCTTTTCCGAGCGGGCTTTGCGGGAGCCAGTGCTGTTAGAAGCTGCCCCACCACGTCGCGAAAAAGCCAAGATACTGCAGTGGATGCACGCTGCCGATGATGCAGCACATAAGCTGGCTTTGTTGGTCCATATACTGAAACAGGAAGATGTCAGCAAAGTCATAGTCTTTGTAAAAACCCGCGAGCGCTTAGCTACTTTAACAGGCCAGCTGGAAGCCGCGGGTTTAAAATGTTGCTGGTTGCAGGGAGAAATGCCGCAGGACAAACGCCAACTGGCGCTACAGCGTTTCAGTAATGGTCAGGTGCGTATTCTGGTGGCCACAGATGTAGCAGCCCGTGGTCTGGATATTGACGATATCAGCCATGTCATTAATTACGACATGCCACGCACAGCCGATGTGTATGTGCACCGTATTGGCCGCACAGGCCGTGCCGGGAAAAAAGGCACAGCAATTTCGTTAGTGGAAGCTCACGATATTGGTGTGGTAGGTAAAGTAGAACGTTATACAGAGCTGCCGTTAAAACGCCGCTTTATCGAAGGCTTGCGCCCTAAACACAAAGAAGCCAAGGCGCCGACAAAACAGAAAAAGCCGAAAACAGCAGCCAAGAAAAAAGCCTTAAAAAAGGCGGCAAAAGCCAAAGGTTAAAGCTTGTTTCAGAGCCTCAGATTTCGTTGTATTGTGCTCTAAAATACAGCGGAATCTGGCTGCACTAACATTAACTTATGGTAATTCTGTATAAATTCCTGTTGTCTCTCTTTTGGTACAGTTTTTAGATGCAAATTAAGGTAAGGCTCGGTGCTGGCCAACACCTTAATGCTTTGATTTAATTTGTCGATTATGGCCTGCCCCATTTCACTTTTATTGCAGGCAAAATAAGCCAGTTGCAAAGGCTCTGCCTCAGCCACATTGTACCCCTGCATTAAACTGGCGTCTGTTGTTGCCAGCATAAATGGATACTCCAGTACTGCAGAGACACGATTTTGCTGCAGCATAGGCCATAGCTGAGCAATTTGAGCGCCACTCTGCTTAAAGTACAAACTGCGTTTGACTGCTTTCTCTTTGAGTAACAAGTCCAAATCTGTGCCATAAGACCTTTCCAGATCCAGCCCCAGAACAAAGTTTGGCTCTGTCAGCAATAGCTCCCGTAGTCTGACTTTACCTTCCCAGAGTTTTAATTTGGCCTGCAGCCGGGCATGCAGCGGACTCTTTTTTGGTAAATAGAGTTTTAAGCCTTCAATAGCAGAAATTGGCCTGCTGAAAATAAACTCAGCTTCTCTCTGTGGATTTTTTAAGATACTGGCCATGCAGCTGTCCACTTGAGTTCGTGTCAACTCGCTGGCTTTGGTGAAATTCACCTGACGGAAATGTGGTGTTAATTCAGAACTTTGCGCCAATATAAGCCGCATTAACTTTAGCTCAAGACTTTCAGTGACCACTGGTTCTGTCACCAACCAGTTGGGTGGCATCTTGCTTTGAAAATAGACGTCCAGTGTTTTAGCCTGTAGTGCACTGCTCCAGCAGAGTAATACAGTAAAGCTGACCACCAAGCTCCAATGTGCCACTTCAGACCATCCGACTTCACCTTTGATAAAATCAGCATAAA
>NZ_JAIWOI010000238.1 GCF_020217005.1 Rheinheimera sp.
AGTGAAGTCTTTTCGCTGTAAAGCTTTTTCTTTGATTACAGTGTCACTTTTTGTTAAAGCAGCCAGGCATAGCTGAACTTCATAAAAACAGAGCGCTGGTCCCGCTCCATACTGGTTAATTCATCATTCTGGTAAGCATTGTCGCTATAACCGGCAAAAAATAAGGTCTGAGGGTTTAGTTTATATGAGTAAAGTAACTGTGATCCCAGGCTTCGTTCCAACTGCTGCTCAAGTCCAGGGTTATTCAGTGGGTTTTGTCTAATGTCGCTGTAGATCAGCGTCAGGCGCAACAAACTGCGTACAGAAAACTGATAGCTAAAACGTAAGTCGGTCAGATTGGCAGTAAAAACCTCAGCACCATCAGCTTCCAGGTATCTGTAAGTTTGACGGGCTTCAATTTGCAAATGAGTACTGGCATTCCAGCTCAGTTCAGGCGTGAATTGGACTAATTCTCCCAGCCTGTTATTGCGGTAATCTATAGCATCACCCAGCTCGATTTCAGCATTGGCATAAAGTGCCGGCAAAGGCCTGAATTCAGCAAAAGTAATAAAACGCTTTTCGTGAAACATCAGAGTATTGCCATCAATAGCCAGTGAGTTGTTATTTAAGCGTGGTCCGACTTTATCTCTGTCGGTCAGACTAAAAGAGACGAAACTTTGTTGTGGTCCCCACAGCTCCAAAAACAGTTCGGCTTCTTTTTCCAATAGCTCGTGATTGGCATTATGACTGATATCCCAGTCACCGCTTAAGATAGCCCTGTTCCACCACTTGTTGTTGGAGAACCATTGGTAACCCAGTCCTTGCACAAACTTAGTAAAGTCAGTTTGTGGCATATAGCCCATGTCAGCCCTGAAATCTTTTTCCAAAGCGAGATATTCGGTATTCCACAGCCAGGCACCGTCGTCATGTTCGTACATCAGGAAGTAAGCGGGATCGGATAAGTTATCTGCCAAACGTAAAGCCGCTTCAGAATCGCCAAAGCTCTGGCGTAATGGTTCAGAATACGCAGAATCAGTATATAAATACTGCAGTACCAGCTCATCTTGCTCTGTGACTTTATACTTCAGATCGACGCCAGCTAAATGGTTGTGATAGCTGTCACTTTGCCTAAGACTACTGATCCAGCCCAAAGACAAGTCCGCATTCAGATCATAACGATACCGAAACACCGCATTGGTGCTTTCTTCATCCAATACAGCAACATCAGACCCCAGGTTTCCCGGCACTATAAAAGTGGTTTTTGCGTCATTGGCTGCAAAAAAAGCAAAGGAATGTTGTTGCTGTTTGCCCGTCAGCTTAGCACCTAGGTCTGGTGCCCCTATATTACGGGTGTAAACTAAATCCAGCGGCGAGCTGAAGTAGTCCTTATTATCGAGGAAAAAAGCGCGTTTTTCGTCAAAAAACAGCGAAAATGTATCGTTCATGGACACCTGAGCAACATCAGCTTCGACCTGAGAAAAGTCCGGGTTGAGCGTCGCATTCAGGTTAATGTCCGGTGTAATGCCCCATTTTAAATCCAGGCTAACTTCGGTATTGGCTTCGGATTGCCAAGCGGTTTTTGTGTCATTTGTGACTTCCCGCTCTTGGCTGACACCAGTCACCAATGAAGGCACTACACTAAAATGACTGCCTTGTTTGGCGCCGGAAAAGCCTGTGGCAACACGCATCTGACAAATCCAGCAGGGGTTGGTCCGCTCAATTTTATTGCTGGATAAACGGTGCTTCAGATCCCGAGGATAAAACCGCACCAACTCAATTCTCCACTGCTGCAGCGCCAGTCTGTCATTAAAGTTTAAAATGCGCAGCGGAATAGCTATTTCAACCTGATAGCCATCCGGCGTAAGAGTTCCTACACTTTGCCATATACCGTCCCAGGCATCACTTTCATCGCCAGTAACTTCGTTTTCTATCGCATCCGCCTGCACACCCAAAGGGTTACTGAAAAACTGATAGGCCAGTTTTTGATCGTTATAGCTGTCAATTTTGACCCCCACTAAATCATCTTCCCAGACGTCATCTCTGTCTTTTAAAAAAGCGCGGATCTGGGAAGGATTTGAATCTTTGGCTTTAAAAGCCAGATAAAAATACTCGCCGTTTTCCATTAACAGTACTTGGGTGGCAACTGGAGCTGGCGTATTTTCTGACGGCCAGCTATTGATCTCGATTTGAACTTTGTTTGCGTCTTCCCAGCCGGCATCAGACAAATCACCATCAATAGTGATAGTGGCTGTCGTTTTCGGAATATGAATATCAGCCAACGCACTTACTGAACACAAAGCAGCCCACAGAACAAACCAATGTCGCATTTACCTATCCTTGTACCACAGGAAAAAAAGTCAGGGGCACTATATAGAAAGAGACTCAAAATAAGAAGGCCGGAAAAACCGGCCTTTTGTATCGAAGTTTGTCAGTACTGTTATCTGTCCCAGTAGCTTTCTTCCAGAGAGTCTTCTTTCTCAGGTAAGCCTTTAGATAAACGTGGCGCGTTTTGTACCAATATAGCGTAACTGACGCGGTTGGCGTATTTGCAGATCTGGGCAAAGGACGAATACGCCAAATAAGGCTGTTCGTGTTTGCTGGACAGAGGCAAAGTCTGGCGATGGAAATGATTGGCTGCGATGTCGTGCAAAATAGCAGCTAAAGCACCGTCTCCAGCGCCATTGGTATTTTTAATCCGCTCAGGCCCACCTAAATAAGGGTCGATATGGGAGTAGACTTTCACCGGCTGCTGGCAGTCTTTTTTCTGCATAGGACGGCTGAATTCAAATTCATTGTAATCCGCTAAAGCACCGGATTTAATGGGATTAGTGGTCTCGCGTTTAACAGAAGCGTCAGTATAGCCACATAAATACAAACCATCAGGACCAGCTGTTAACAGCACCATATCGACATAATCCAGCGCAGCTTCTGCCGCGAGCAATGGATCGGCAAAACCTGTCAAAGCTTCAGCTTCCAGTTCGTTCATGGCCAACACATTGACATACTGCGCCAGTGTTTGCTGGATCAGCTCCCTATGCTCTTCGACTAAATGTTTGGTGCCCAAACTCATCACCACAGGCACATCTGCGGCTTTCGCGTCAGACAGCATTTTGATCATAGCCTGCTGGATAGGCTGATCCGTGGCGCGCAGCGGATAAGCGCTCACTACTATAGCAGCGGCTTTGGCAATGATATCTGTGGGTATATAAGATGGCGTGAGTTCATCCATATCACCCGGATCGATGACAAAAGTCCGCTCGCCATCTGGCGTAATCATGGTAATACCACGACCAATATCACCAGGCACACCCTGCAGGTGGTTCATGTCCACTTTGCTGCTGGTATGACATAAGTAGTGGTAGGCCGGAGAACCCAGCTGAATATTGGACGACATCACGCCCAACAACACTGATTTGTCATCAGCCAGCACAGAGTAGTTATGCACTGTATTGCCGATAGTGCCGCCGGCAAAATGATCAGAAATAGCGTTAGAGCCAACCAACTCCTGATAAATCAGGTCGGCTTTGCCATGTTCCACTAAGTTGGATAAGCCTTTGCCTATACCGTATTTTTCCAGAAATTCATCACTGACGTTAGCAATCACATCCACTATGGTTTGGTCTAAACCTACAATATAAGTGTCCAGTTCTGGCCGAACTTCATAACTGGGTAAAGTCAGCTTGGGCTGAGACACAGGAAAATAATGTTTGAGTTTACGACGACCAGGGAATTTCATAGGGCAACACTCGGATCAATAGAGCCGCGCATTTTAGCAAAAGCCAATTAAAAAAGCGCAAAAAAAGCCGCAGTTTTGTTGCGGCTTTTTCTGCCTATTTTGCAGCAGACTACTGCAATAGCAGGATTATTGTTGCATTCGTGTAAAGACTAGTGTGTCGGCTTTGGACTCTGCACTACTAAACTGATAGCCGGCACTGTTAAATTGCTTGAGGCCTTCGACCTGATCAATCTGCTGCTCAATCACATAACGGGCCATCAGACCACGGGCTTTTTTGGCAAAAAAGCTGATGATTTTATACTGACCATTTTTGAAATCTTTAAATTCCACATTCAGTACTTTGGCTTTCAACGCTTTTTTATCTACAGCTTTAAAATATTCCTGTGAGGCTAAATTCAGCAGCATCTGTGAATTTAACTGCTCCAGCTGTTGATTGAGTTCAGTACTGATGCGATCGCCCCAGAACTGATACAAATTGCTGCCTCGGCCATTTGCCAGAGAAGTTCCCATCTCAAGACGGTATGGCTGCATCAAATCCAAAGGGCGTAATACGCCATACAGGCCACTTAAAATACGCAAATGCTGCTGCGCATAATCCAATTCTTTTTGTTTCAGGCTGGACGCTTGCAAGCCCTGATAAACATCCCCATTAAAAGCAAACAAAGCCTGACGAGCATTATCTGGTGTGAAAGGTGTAGACCATTGTGCAAACCGCGCAGCATTGAGGCCAGCGAGTTTATCGCTGATATGCATCAGACTGGATAACTGAGCAGGGGTCAGATCACGGCAATACGGCATGAGTTCAAGGCTTTGCTCCAGCAAAGCAGGCTGGCTAAAGGTAGTGACAGACAAAGGGCTTTGGTAATCTAAATCTTTGGCGGGTGATATCACCATCAACATGGGTTTTGGTTTCCTGTACAACGAATTGACACGACTATATCAAATTAAACGCTTTAGCTCGACAACTAGACTCAATACGGACGTGGCTTTGCCATGGTTTTTCGTTTTTTTCATGATAAGCTCTAATCCGCGTGCAGAGCTTATAAACTAAGGCTGCAGCCAGCAAATTACAGCAAATTCCGAATGGCGGAAACTTAGCGCAAAAGCCTGTTTTTGTGTTGTAATTTTCCTACATTTATTTAGTATTAAGCCCCACATCACTGACTTGTGATCAGAAAAACGGTAATAAAACAATATGAGCACTTTACTAGAACAGCTAAAAGCAGTGACTACAGTAGTGGTCGACAGTGGTGATTTAGGCGCCATTGAACAATTCCGCCCTGTAGATGCTACAACTAACCCCTCTTTATTGCTAAACGCCAGCCAGCTGGAGTTTTCCAAGCCTTTATTGGCTCAGGCTGTGGCTTACGCCAAAAGCAAAAGTTCAGATCTGGCGACTCAGGTCAGCATAGCCAGTGATAAATTTGCGGTAGATATCGGCACTCAAATCAGTAAGTTGGTGCCGGGCCGTGTCTCTACTGAAGTGGATGCCCGTTTATCTTTTGATACTCAGGCCAGCATCAATAAAGCCCTGCAACTGGTGGCTTTGTATGAAGAAAATGGCATCGGCAAAGACCGTATTCTGATCAAAATAGCCTCTACCTGGGAAGGCATTCAGGCGGCTCGCCAACTGGAACAACAAGGAATTCAGTGCAACCTGACATTGCTATTCCATATGGCTCAAGCCCGCGCTTGTGCTGAAGCTGGCGTCTTCTTAATTTCTCCTTTTGTTGGCCGTATTCTGGACTGGTACAAAGCCGCCACTAAACAAGACTACACGGCAGAAACTGACCCTGGCGTGTTGTCAGTGCGTGAAATTTACCGTTACTTCAAAAGCTATGGCCATAAAACTGTGGTGATGGGTGCAAGCTTCCGCAATATAGGTGAAGTATTGGCTCTAGCAGGCTGTGATCGCTTAACCATAAGCCCTGGCTTATTAGAAGAACTGAGCCAGCAACAAGGTACTTTGACTGTTCATCTGCAGGACACTGGCGCCACAGCCAAAGAAGCAGCAGCTTTAACTGAAGCTGAATTCCGTTGGGCGCTGAATGAAGATGCAATGGCCACAGAAAAACTGTCGGAAGGTATCCGTAAATTTGCCGTTGACCAACGTAAGCTGGAATCCTTAATTCAGGCTCAGTTGCAGGCTTAATTTGTCTGTTAAGCAAAGGCTTAATTTTTAGCACCATCAGATCACTACAGGAGTTTATATGATGTCGTCTGCACTCTGGGCAGAGTTAAAACAGTTGGCTGAACAGCCTTTGTCCTTGCGTCAGCAGTTTGCTGCAGACCCAAAGCGGGCTGAGAAATTCCAGGTCAATGCCTGCGGCATTCACCTGGATTTTGCCAAAAATTTGATCACAGATGGCATCTGGCAAAAGCTGCTGGAACTAGCCAAACAAAGCCAGATCCAAAGCAAAACTCAGCAGATGCTCAGTGGCGATAAAATAAACAACACTGAGCAACGTGCCGTTTGGCATATGGCGTTGCGTGCTGATGCCAAAACTCCTTTAGTGTTAGACGGCGTTGATTTACAGCCGGAAATTCAGGCCTGCCATGCGCAAATGGCTGAATTGATAGGTCAGTTGCATCAAGGGACCTACAAAGGTTATCAGGGCGATGCTATTACCGACCTGATTTGGATTGGTATTGGTGGCTCTTTGTTAGGCCCACAAATGGCCTGCGAAGCGCTAGCGCCTTTTAACCAAAGCCCAGTGCGTATTCACTTTGCAGGTAACATAGATGGCGCAGTCGTTTCTGATGTGGTCAAAGGTTTAAACCCGGCTACTACGCTCGTCTTTGTCGCCTCTAAATCTTTTGGTACTGAAGAAACCAAACAAAACGCTTTGGCTGTGCGTCAGTGGTTTACAGACAAAGGCGCAGACAAAGCCGCTATAGCGCGGCATTTCTGGGCGACTTCGTCCAATATCAAAGCCGCTGCTGAGTTTGGCATAGTGGCAGAACATATTCTGCCAATGTGGGACTGGGTCGGTGGACGTTATTCGTTATGGTCTGCCATAGGCTTTCCGGTGGCATTGCAGTTGGGCATGGAACAGTTTCAACAACTGCTCAAAGGTGCCCGCGATATGGATCAGCATTTTATCTATGCACCACTTGAACAAAATATGCCGGTGATTTTGGCTCTGCTGGGTGTCTGGTACATCAATGCTAAAGGTTGTCAGGCACAAGCTTTACTGCCATACAGCCATTATTTACGCTTCCTGCCCTCTTACGTACAGCAGCTGGATATGGAAAGCAATGGTAAAGGCGTCGATCTGGATGGCAAACCATTAACAGATGCCACAGCTCCGGTGATTTGGGGTGATGCAGGCACTAATGGCCAGCATGCGTACCATCAGTTATTGCACCAAAGTGTATTGACTGTTCCGTCCGACTTTATCCTGCCAGCTAAAGTCAGCCACCAGCTTAGCGATCACCACCATAGATTAGCAGCACACTGTTTTGCTCAGACACAAGCTCTGATGCAAGGTAAAACTTTTGAAGAAGCCAAAGCTGAAGTGCTGGCCACTGGCGCATCAGAAGCTGAAGCTATTGCTTTAGCACCACATAAAGTGTCGCCTGGTAATAAGCCAAGCAACACCTTGTTGCTGCCGGAATTATCGCCTTATTACTTAGGTGCCCTGATTGCGCTTTATGAGCAGAAGGTGTTTTGTCAGGGGGTTTTGTGGAATATCAACTCCTTTGATCAGTGGGGTGTTGAGCTGGGTAAACAGCTGTCGACCCCTATCTATCAGGTGTTATCTGATCAAAAGCAGAATAACTTTGATGCGTCTACTGAAGCACTTATCGCAAAATTTAAGCAGTTGAACTTGGGCTAACCTGTTGAATGAACGAAAAACATTCATTTTTCGTTCATATTTGTGTCAAAGAGTTATTTTATTTTCATACAAAGTGTGGTACTAATTTGTTGAAAATAACAACAACTCAGAGGGGCAACCATGGAAAGCTTCGAAGACTTACTGAATATGTTGGAGCGTCCTGCGACGAAGAGCCGTGCAGTAAAACGCAAGTGGCGCGAAATTGAAGCAGTCAAAGAGCGCCAGCGCTTAAAACGAGAACTAGAAGACATAGACTGGACCATAGAACCTGAGTTAGTTGACATCGAATTAAGTTAAAAAGAAGCCCCGACAGCAATGTCGGGGCTTTTTATTTGATTGTAATTTGACGGCAATCTAACCCTAGGGGGCGACCTTTCTGGTCGCCTGTCTATCCGTCACAACGACGGGTTATACCTGCCAGCGGATAGGTGTTTTGCCTTGCTGTTGCAGTAGCTCATTGGCTTTTGCAAAATGGCCGCAGCCCAAAAAGCCGCGATGAGCTGACAAAGGCGATGGATGAGGTGCGGTCAGAATATGGTGTTTGGTTTTGTCGATCAGCTGCGATTTTTTAATCGCATGGCTGCCCCATAACAAAAACACTATGCCTTCTGCATGAGCACTGATAGCCCGGATCACCTGATCGGTAAACTGCTCCCAGCCTAAATGACGATGCGAGTTGGCTTCGTTCGCCACCACAGTTAAAGCGGTATTGAGTAACAACACGCCCTGCTCTGCCCAGCTTTCCAGACAACCATGCTTTGGCATCTGAAAATCAACATACTCCAGCGCCAGCTCTTTATAGATATTACGCAACGAGGGCGGAATAGCTACACCTGGCGGTACCGAAAAACTTAAACCATGCGCCTGATTCGGGCCATGATAAGGGTCCTGCCCTATCACCACCACTTTCATCTCTGCAAAAGGCGTCAGCTTAAAAGCGTTAAATACTTGAGCTTCAGGTGGGTAAATCACCTGTCCAGCAGCACGTTGTTGCTTTAAGTAATCCATAGTCTGCAGAAAATAGGGCTGATTTTTTTCAGCCCCAATCACGTCTTGCCAATGTAAAGACACAGTTTATTTATCCAGAGTCAGTAAGAATTGGCGTAATTGTACAAAATCCGGCGCCATATCTGCACTTAAACTTGTCTCTGAAGCCACAGCTGCGAGCTCAGGCGGCAGAGCTATGGGGCTACCAAGGATATTTTCGACTTGCTCTTTAAATTTAGCCGGATGCGCAGTACCGAGGAAAATACCAAATTCGCCGTCCTGCAAACTACGCTTTAAGGCTTTGTAAGCAATAGCAGCATGAGGCTCACTGACATAACCTAAATGTGCCAACTGACGCATCGATACCTGGGTATCTTCTTCATCCACCATCACAGCTTCTAAATCGTCGCGGGAAATTTTACCCTGAGCCAATAAAGCCTCTACCCGTGGCCAGTTGTTTGGTGCACTGACATCCATCGCATTAGATAAAGTCGGTATAGTTTTATTTGGCGTCCACTGACCATCTTTCCAGTAACGCGGTACAGTGTCATTTAAGTTGGTGGCAGCTATCATGCGCTTGATAGGCAAACCAAGGACTTTGGCAATCAGACCTGCGGTCAGGTTACCGAAGTTACCGCTGGGCACAGCAATGACGATTTGATCTCTTCTGTCTTTAGGTACCTGAGCTACAGCTTCGAAGTAATAACAGATCTGGGCGAATAAACGACTGATATTAATAGAGTTCGCTGAATTGATATTCAGCTGTTTCACTAAGTCTCTATCGTTAAATACCTCTTTGACCAACGCCTGACAGTGATCAAAGTCTGCCTCTACCGCTAAGGTATGGATGTTATGACCTAAAGTGGTAAACAGCTTTTCCTGCAGCGGGCTGATTTTTCCTTTAGGAAATAAAATCACCACATCGACACCAGCCTGCTGATAGAAGGCATGGGCGACAGCTGCGCCAGTATCACCGGAAGTTGCTGTGACAATAGTGGTTTTGCTGACGTTTTGTAACTTTTGCGCCTGAATTAAGGCTTGCGCCATAAAACGGCCGCCAAAATCTTTGAAAGCTAAAGTGGGACCATGGAATAACTCTAAACAGGCCACATCTTCTGTCACTTGAGCCAGAGGCGCAGGAAACTGAAAAGCGTTGCTC
Source organism: Rheinheimera sp. (assembly GCF_020217005.1). Classification (GTDB taxonomy): domain Bacteria; phylum Pseudomonadota; class Gammaproteobacteria; order Enterobacterales; family Alteromonadaceae; genus Pararheinheimera. The sequence goes on from NZ_JAIWOI010000238.1 coordinate 9,701, forward strand.
ACCATCTGATGAATTTGGGACGCCGAGAGCTCATCGCCTATTAAAGCCTGCAGCACTTTGGCGCTACGCTCAACAAAAGGCAGCTCCAACAGAGCATCAATATCCAGGCTTGGCCATTGGGTTGGGAAAAATAACCCCTGCTGTTCTCCCAAACCTATACGCACAGCGTCTAAAAAACTAACTTGTTGTGAAGCGACTTTCGTGTTTGTTAATTGCATTTTTATATCCTACAGCGCGCGTGCGCCTTGTCTCGACAAGCGACAGATTGTCGTCATGGCATCTGAGTTTTTAGCGTAATGC
>NZ_JAIWOI010000239.1 GCF_020217005.1 Rheinheimera sp.
TGTTGTAAATAATCAGCAGCAAATTTGGCCTGAGCGTCATTTTGACAGACCGCAAAAATGGTTGGGCCTGCACCGGAAATCCCGACATGCCCAATGCCCTGAGCGGCTAAGGCTTCGCGCAGAGGCACCAGTTCAGGCATCAACTGCTGACGGGCCGGTTCGGCCACCAGATCCTGCAGTGATGCTAAGGCTTCAGCTTCATCCCAGGCATACAAAGCACTGATAAAACGGCTCAACATGCCAGCAAAAGCTATGCTGTGTTTAAGCGTCAATTGTTGCGGTAGCACCGCTCTTGCTGCTTTGGTCGACAGTACTGTACCTGGGTAACAAAGCACCACTTGCCAATGCTCAAACCAGGGTAAAGTGCGACATAACAATGGACTGTCCGGTAACATCAACAATAAACCACCGTAGAATGAAGGAGCTACGTTATCGTAATGTACAGAACCGCTGACACCACCTTCCAGCTGCGCCATGAGCTGGAGCAACTGGTAGTCATCCAAAGGTTTGCCAAAATAATCATTGAAGGCATAACAAGCGACCACTATTGAACAGGCGCTGGAACCTAAGCCACTGCCTACAGGCAAATTCTTCACCAGCTCCAGCTGCAATCGGGGCAAAGTACGGCCAATTTTTTGTTCAAAAGCGTAAAAACACTTCAGTACTAAATTATCATCAGTGTCTTGTGGCAACTGGTGCACATAACGCCCAGACAGAGTTAAGCTGTTTTGTGCCTGTTCGCCATGAATACGCAAAACGTCACCAAATAAAGAGCCATCAACAGGCTCAAAAGCAGCACCTAATAAATCAAATCCAACAGAAAAATTCCCTGTGGACGCAGGCGCAAAATACGACTTCATATTACATCTCCTGCTGCCAGGACAAAGTCCGCATCACATCACTGAACACACCAGCAGCAGTGACAGCGGCACCAGCACCATAACCACGCAATACAAAAGGAATAGGCTGGTAATAACGGGTATGAATAGCCAGTGCATTTTCACCATCTTTCACTTTCGCCAGCGGATGATCTACATCCAAAGCTTTGATAGCCACCTTACAACGGCCTTCGCTGATTTCGCCTATATAACGCAGCACCTGGCCTTTAGCTTTAGCCGCTGCAATACGCAAAGCAAAAGCCTGGTCAAGCTGTGGTAATTGCCGCATAAAACTTGGCACATCTGTACCAGGCGCAAAATCAGCTGGCAGCACACCTTCGACTTCAACATCGGTTAAATCCAACATCAAGCCAGATTCACGCGCCATGATCAGTAATTTACGGGCTACATCCATACCGGATAAATCATCACGAGGGTCAGGCTCAGTAAAACCTAATTCACGGGCTTTCGAAGTAACTTCAGACAGAGACTGTCCCTGCTCCAGTAAACCAAAAATATAGGATAAAGAACCTGATAATATCCCTTCAAATGCCACCAGCTCGTCACCGGCATTAAACAAGCCCTGTAAGGTATCAATGACCGGTAAACCAGCACCAACAGTGGTCTCATACAGGAAACGACGTCTGTGCTGCTGCGCTACCTGCCGCAGTTGGTGGTAATAGTCCAGCGAACCTGTATTGGCTTTTTTGTTTGGCGTGACTACATGGAAACCAGCTTTTAAGAAATCGACGTATAAGTTAGCCACTGGCTCTGCGCTGCTGCAGTCAATCAACACCGGATTGGTTAAGTGTTGCTCTTGTACAAAACGGCTTAGATCTGCCACAGAAAACTGGCCTTTGGCCTGTTGCATTTGCTGCTGCCACTGACTTAAATCTATGCCCTTTTCATCCAGCAATAAAGCTTTTGAATTGGCGATGCCATAGACCTTTAGCTTGACGTTACGCTGCTGTAAAAACTCTTGCTGACGCTGGAACTGAGCCAGCAACTCGCTACCAACCACACCACAACCGACCAGAAACACATCGATGCTGGGTATATGGCTGAAGAAGTTTTCATGGCAGACCTTCACGGCGTTCTGACAAGCTTTTTGCTCAACCACAGCTGAGATAGAACGTTCACTGCTATCCTGCGCTATAGCGACAACGTTCACCCGGGCTTGTGCCAGGGATGCAAAAAACTTGGCCGCCACGCCGCGATGCTGACGCATACCATCCCCCACAAGGCTCACAATAGCCATGTCGGATAAAATTTGCAGCGGGCGTAATAACTTACCTTGCAGTTCCAGTTCAAATTCAGCCTCAAGTGCTTTTTTAGCGGACGCTAAATCCAGTTGCGCGACACAGAAGCTGATACTGAATTCTGATGAAGACTGAGTAATTAAACTAACCGATACCTGCTCACGCGCCATAGTGGCAAACACACGGGATGCCATGCCGACCACACCTTTCAGGCCAGGTCCTGAGACTGTGATCAGCGCCAAATGCTCCAGGCTGGAGATACCTTTGACCAGTGAATCTCCGTTGTTGTTTGCATCAATACAAGTGCCAGGCGCCGATGGATTTAAGGTATTTTTGATGTAACAGGGAATTTGAAAACGAGCTAAAGGACCAATAGTTTTTGGATGCAGTACTTTGGCACCAAAGTAGGATAACTCCATCGCTTCGTCATAGGATAAATGATCAATCAGCTTAGCCTGTTTCACCTGACGTGGATCGGCACTGTAGACTCCATCCACATCAGTCCAGATTTCACAAACCGAAGCTTTGACTGCTGCAGCAACTATAGCTGCGGAGTAATCAGAACCATTGCGGCCTAATAAGCACAGCTCGCCCTGCGCATTGCTTGAGACAAAACCTGCCATCACGTAAACCTGCGCCGATTGCTTAGCTAAAGCTGCGGCAAAACTTTGTTCGGAAGCAGGAATATCAGCTACGGCATTTAAGTAGTCGCCCTGACTTTTGACTAAAGCCACAGAATCCAGTAACACAACATTGACTTGACGGGATTTAAACAGAGCCGTCATCAGGCAGACGCTGAACTGCTCACCCATACCAAGGATTTGCGCTTTAATATGATCCGGGCAATAGCTTAACAAACTAATACCGTGCAAACGTTCAGTCAGCTTTTGTTCCTGCTCTTCCGCCAGCAGTTGCACCGCTTTTAACTGCTCGGCATTTACTCTGAGCGCAGCCTCCGCGACTAACTGCGCCAGACGCTGCTTCCATTGTTGTAACAACGGCTGATAATCCGAGCCTAAAAAAGCTAAATCTGTTAACTCTACCAACAAGTTAGTGACTCCTTGTGGGGCAGATAACACCAGACCCACAGGCTGACTGCCAATTTGTTGCTGCACTATATCCGCCACCTCAAGGAAGCGGGTTACCGACGCCAGAGACGAACCACCAAACTTAAGCACCCTCATGTTTTACTCCTTGCTAAACGAAAAAGGCCCGTGACGGGGAGGTCACGGGCCTTTTTAAAAACAATACGCCGCCGACCTCCTACCCCGCAGGGTTGGTGGTAATAATAATGGTGAGTGTATTGCGGATTTGTGTCTTTTTCATACTGTCTATATGCTCAAAATTTTAGACGTCTGTCAATCTAAATGTTTAGATTATTCTAAAATTCACTGACTAATCTGTGGTCTTCAACAAAAATTCTGTTTCACCCGGACTAAAAGCAACCACTCTGTTCCGGCCATTCCTTTTCGCATTATAAAGTGCTACATCAGCTTGACCTATCAGGACTTCATGAGCACGCTCACCTGTATTAGTTAATTGTGCAACGCCAATACTGATGCTGCTTTGAATTGAGCACTCATTAAAGGTAACTGCAAGACTGCTCACTGCGAGGCAAAGGCGTTCAGCCACTTCAACAGCTCCTTGCAACGCCGTATTGGTCAGCACTATGCCAAACTCCTCGCCACCATAACGACCGAACCAATCTGTATCCCGCAACAAAGCACGGACTCTGGCTGATAATTCAATCAGTACTGAATCTCCACCTAAATGACCATATTGATCATTGAGTTGCTTGAATTTGTCCAGATCGAATAACAACAAAGACAAAGGTTGCTGATAACGCAGTGCTCTTTGCACTTCCAGTTTAAGCTGTTCTTCCCAATACCTTCGGTTTAAACATTGGGTTAAGCCATCAATTCTGTTGCTATGTTCCAGCTTCTGCAAGGTGCTTTGTAAATGTTGCTGGTAAACAAAAGTATCGGTAGCGTCCTCAATCAACAAGCAAACGTAACGTCGACCGGCTTCATCACTCAGAGGTAACATAGTGCAGTTTTGCGCCATATATTGACTCGAGCTGGTCATTGGCCTCATATGCGGCAACTTAATCACATAGTGACGTTGTTCCCAACTACTGAAAGAAGGACTTTGTAATTCAAGTACCGACGCAAATTTTCGCCTAAGCCAGGCTTCAGGTACATCAGAGAAAACCTTAAACAGGCTCTGCCCTCTAACCTCATCCAATTGCACTGAGCCATGACGCTGTAAAAAACAATTTAAATACACGAGCTGGAACTGCTCATCTACCACTAGCACACCACTGTTCAGCTGTTCCAGTACAGGGCCGGTTAACCAGTTGTCCGACATCAATATTCTTCCAAAATCCGAGTCAATATTTGCTGAATATTTACAACAGCCTCTCCTGGGATCAACAGCAACATATCGCAGTTAAAGGAGTGATCGATCAACTGATAACTAATATCGACTTTCAAAGCCAGCTCCCAATGATAAGCTGTTTCCAGCAAAGCTTGCGCAACATTGCCTTGTCTGGAGGACAACACCCTGGGTGCACTGTAAGACAAACTGTTGTCGATTTGAGTGGCAAGACCATTTAAAAATGTGGTGGTCAAAATGGAACTGATGTCTGTCAACATTTCAAGTTCCGAAATACTGTCGGTTTCGTAACCCAGCAACGCAGCAATACGATGGGCATTTTCCAGCTGATAAAGCACTATGGCTTCACCTCTTAAACCGTCATTGCCTAAAAAACCCTGACTGACCAATGCTGAATCGGTACTGCTGTATCTTGTCTCAAACTCAGCGGGTATTTGTGCAGAGCTCACCAGCTCTATAGCAGGTACCTGTAAATGCACAAAGGTGTTTAAAAAGCGCGCAAGTTTGTCACTGGCCAATCCCATCGCAACGTTGATCAACTCCTGCAAACAATCTCTTTGCTCTTCAGAGAATACTTTACTCATATCAGACCATATTGCTTCAGAATCACCACCAATTTTTCCGGATTGACGGGTTTGTGAATAAAAGCCAAAGCTCCCAGCTCAGTCACTCTTTTTTGCATTTCAGGTTGAATATCTGCCGAAATAACAATAACAAAACAGTCCATTCCTTCTTGCTTAATTGCTTCTAGCACGCCTATGCCGTCCAACTCTGGCATGGTGAGGTCTAAAAACACTAAGCCAATTTCCTGGCTACGCAGAATAGCCAGAGCTTCAACACCGTTTCCTGCAGTGAGAATATCGGCATCAAAGAACTCAGGTAAGGATTTGCGCACTTGTTTTCGTGCCAACAAGGAGTCGTCACAAATTAATACAGGTAACGTCATTAAAACAGCCTCTTTATTATTGCTTTATTTGTAGTCACTTCTTCGAGCACAGTTCAATGAGTGGGCAGCAATACCATACTGAAAGCTGCCACAATTTAACACCATTAAATACTGATTTTGCAGCAATCTGACAATTTATACCCACCATATTGCTAAAGCGGCTCTTGTTGCCTAGTCTCTAAGTTATTTATTACATATAGTATTTTCATTTAAACAGATCTTCTATAACTTAGTGGTTTAGCTGTTTATCATTAGGCCGAATTAAACAAGGTTGTTTCATGCAGCAGAAAAGTCTATCGCGTAAGCTGCTGACTAAAGTCTTGTCAGTATATTTTATCCTGACCTTTGTCGTGACTTTAGGTCAGATTGTTGCCGAATATTTCAACACCAAAGATCACATCAATGGCGAGTTAGCGACACTACAGCAAACTTTCTCTGGTAGCCTGACCCGAGCCATTTGGGAATTAAATACTCAGCAAGCATTGATCATTGCCGATGGGCTACTGGCTATTCCCGCGATCGAAGGCATTATAGTGCGGGATGATAGCGGCGCTGTCATCACCCAATTAGGCCGTTACATTGATATAAGCGAACGCTACAGCAATCAATTGGTGCAGGAAGGAATTCGCTTAACTGAACAGAATTCCGGTTTATTTGGCTATACCTTTCCGCTTATTTTCGAATTTTCCGGCCGTGCTACTCAAGTTGGTGACGTGACTTTATTTTCCAGCAGAGCGGTAGTTCTGGATCGGATTAAAGTCGGCATTTATTTTTTGGTCGGCAATGCGGTGTTAAAGACTACTTTCTTAATAATACTGTTTTTGCTCGCTTTCCGTAGCCAGCTCACCTTACCTTTGAGCGAGCTGACACAACAAATTGAAGATTTAGAGCTGGACCACCTTGAAGGCACTAAAGTTGAAGTAAGGCACGATGAAGCCAATGAACTGAGTGTGATGGCTGATGCGTTTAACCGCTTGATTGCTCGTGTTCAGGATTACAAAGTTCAATTGGAAAGCACTCAGAAGCAACTTCTGCATTCCAACGAAAAGCTCGACCAGCATAACTTACTGCTAGAGCAGGAAGTGGCACGCAAAACTTCAGGTCTAAGTCAGGCTATGATGGATTTACAGCAACAAAAGCAAGAATTGGAAGTAAAACAACAGGCCTTGCGTGAAGAAATTGAGCGTCGTCGTCACAGTGAGGAAGCTTTACGCGGTAAACAAAGTGAGCTGGAAAAAACTGTAGATGATTTGAAACAGGCGCAGGACCGTTTAGTGCAGTCAGAAAAAATGGCTGCTTTAGGTGGTTTTGTTGCAGGCATTACTCATGAAGTGAATACTCCGGTGGGCATAGGTGTGACAGCGACCAGCTTCCTCGCTGAAAAATTGGCAGCCTTAGATGCAGCCTACAAAGATAAGACTTTATCACCTAAGGTGCTGGAACATTTTATCGAAGAAGCGAAACAAAGCACTTCCCTGCTGCAATCGAATCTAACCAGGGCTTCTGAGCTTATAGCCAGTTTTAAACAAATCGCTGTGGACCAAACCAGTGATGCCATCCGTACTATTAATCTGGCGGAATACCTCCATGAAGTGATCCGCTCCTTACAGCCTAATTTCAAAAAGACCCGCCATCATATTGATGTCAACTGTCCGGAAAGTCTGATGCTGAGCTGTCCTGCAGGAGCAATTTCGCAGATCTTTACCAATCTTTTAATGAATTCTTTAATTCATGGTTTTGAAGAGCTGGAAGAAGGTTATATCCGTATTACAGTGCTGGATGAAGGTCAAATGGTGGATATTACCTATTCTGACAATGGCCGTGGCTTGACACAGGAACAACTGGAAAAACTATTCCACCCGTTTTTCACGACAAAACGTGATCAGGGAGGCAGTGGTTTAGGTACCCATATTACTTACAATCTGGTGCGCCAGACACTGGGTGGTTCTATCCAGGTCAGCAGCGAGCCAGGCCATGGACTGAGCTACCATATTCGTTTCCCCAAAAATTTAAAACGTAATTCCTGAGCCTGCAGCAAAGTAAAACAGCCCGGTTTAAAGCGCCGGGCTTTATTTTTTTAACGGAAAAACTCTAAACCCCGCAGCTGAACTCTGTATACTAAGCCGCATTTCTTAGGCTTAGAGTAGTTCAACATGTGGTTCAAAAATTTACGCTTATACCAGGTCACTGAAAATTTAAACACAGACCAGGAGCAATTAGAGCAGGCCTTAGCCGCATTCAAATTTACCCCTTGCACCTCGCAGGAAGCTATTAAAATGGGCTTTACCAGCCCTTTGCATCCTAGTCTGAAACAATATTGCCATCAAACTAATGATGTGATGTTGTTTGCCGTAAAACGGCAGGAGAAAGTGCTGCCTGGTTCAGTTGTTAATGAAGAGCTGGCACCCAAAATTGATGCGATGGAGCAGGAAAAAGGCCGTCCGTTAAGTCGCAAAGAAAAGCAGGCGTTAAAAGAAGAACTGATCCAGACACTGCTGCCACGTGCCTTTAGCAAATCTAGTGTCACCACAGCTTTGTATGACAAACAACAAGGCTGGTTACTGGTGGATACCAGCAGCGCCAGCCGAGCTGAGGAGTTACTGGCTTTACTGCGAAAAGCCTTTGGTTCTTTGCCGGCAATGCCATTGCTGGACAATCACCAATTGAACCAACAACTACATTTTTGGTTGCAAGGCAAAGAATTACCGGAAGGTTTTCAGTTAGGCGCTGAAGCTGAATTAAAGGCTCCGGATGAAGAAGGCGCTAAAGTACGCTTTATCAACCATTTGTTAAGTGCGGACGAAGTTCAAAGCCACTTACAGGATAAATTAGTGACTAAGCTGGCATTAGAGCAAGATGAAAAAGTAACGTTCCTGATCTGCGATGATGGCAGTATCAAAAGACTGAAATTCCATGATCTGTTGTCAGGCTCAAATGAAGAAATGGGCTGGGATGATGTAATAGGCCGATTAGATGCAGATTTATTACTGATGACCGATGCGTTACGCCATGCGCTGTTACCGCTCAAGGCAAATATCAGCACTGAATAGCCTACAGACTCAAAGCCCGGATGAGACTCCGGGCTTTGCTGTTTCTCGATGGCTTAGCTAAATAACGCTTTGACTTCCTGTGAAATCAGATTCACTTCAGCTAACTCCATAAAGTTAGCGTCTGGCACTATACGACGATCTATGTAGGGTTGCAGAGCCTGAAGCCGGCCCGTGCCCTCCAACGGTCTCTGTACCAAAGCTCCAAGCCTGATAAAATCTATGTAACTGACCTGAGCCTCCTGATAGGAGCTATTATTCCAGTTCTGCACTATCTGGACATAAGTATCAGAAAAATCCCATGCCCGCATAATGTTAGCACCGATCTGACCTGACAAAGTATTGATCGCATTTTCTAAAAATTGCGGATCACCAAACACAGTTTGATAACGTTCCGCCTCTGTCAGAATAGGTAAAGCACCGATCAGGTGCATCAATCCAGCCAGTGTCATCACGTCCAGATTAAGATTGCAGTGTTTGTTTTCACCTATATAAAGCTTTAAACAGGCAAGCGCTATACTAGTAACATTAACGCTGTCACGCCATACCTGAGCCATTCGCTCTTTAATCTGCTCGTGCTGCGAAACAAAAAGCTGCTCCATCGCCATGGCTGTAGCAATGTTTTTCACCTGACTCAAGCCTATGCGGGTAATCGCCTGATTCAGCGAATTGACCTTGATAGACCTGCCCATAAAAGCACTATTTGCTACTTTGATCATACGGGCTGCCAAGGCCGGATCCTGAGCTATAACGTCCGTCATCATCACTAAGTTGCTATCGGGATCGTCCGCAGTTCTCCTAACCCGAATTGCCATCTCAGGTAAGGTCGGCAAAACCAGCATGTCAGTGCGGATTTTCTCAATCAGAATGGTCAATAAGGCATTTTCAGCCGACATAACAGGGTTCCTTACAACGAAATTTTCAGGCAATCAAAACCAGTAAAAACCAAGAAAGATTAGAAAGGCAGAGCTAATTCTACTAGTTTAGAACGGAACCGTCATGAGAGTATGGTAATAACCGTAACTTTTGTTTTATTTGCTCTAATTGATCTTCACTATAAGCTTTGGCAGGCAGTTTCCCCCACACAGGTGCAGGCCAGGCGCTATCGTGTTCATAACGCACAATATGATGCAGGTGCAGCTGGGGGACCATATTTCCAAGCGCTGCAATGTTCAGTTTTTTAGCCTGAAATTCAGTTTTCAGAAAACGGGATAACATGGCACTTTCGTGCCACAGTAAGGCTCTGTCATGGTCAGTTAAATCAATAATTTCTACCATACCAGCACGCTTTGGGATCAGAATAAACCAAGGGTAGTTGGCGTCGTTTTGCAGGCGCAACTGACAAAGAGGCCAATCAGCCAGCCATATACTGTCCCGTTCAAATTCCGCAGCAAGCTGAAACAGATCAGTGCTCACTATGTATCTCCTCTGAGGTCTGTTTTACCGCCGCAACTAAGGCAACAAATTCATCAACCA
>NZ_JAIWOI010000240.1 GCF_020217005.1 Rheinheimera sp.
ATCCGGTGCTTAATACCAAATCCTTAGCCTGAGCCGCCAGTTCCAGTTTGCACATTAATGCAGTTAGCTCCGGATATCCCATGCTACCTGCACTTCCTTTCACACTATGAGCTTCATACTGCAGGCGTTGCCAGTTAGTTGTAGACAGCCACAATTCAAAATCCCGCAATAACGCAGGTAAAGCCCGCGTGAAGTCTGCTTTGAGCTTTAAAATAACGGGATCTGAAGCGAATTTTTCTGCAAGTTGATCATCCAGAGCGGCGTGAGTGGGGCAGAACTTCTGTAGTACGGCCAGAAAATCTTTTTGCACTATGGGCTTGGACAAAACGGCCTGACAACCCACTTTCAGATACCTGCTCTGATCTTCACTCATCACATTAGCTGTTAAAGCAATAATAGGTAAATCCATACCCGCATGACGGATTAAGGCGGTTGCCTCCTCTCCTCCCATTTCCGGCATCTGCATATCCATCAGCACTAAATCAAAATGCTCCAGTAAGACCCGCTCTACCGCTTTGTGGCCATTTTCGACGACCACAGACTGGATACCAAGCTTTTGTAATAGCACTTGGATCAACAATTGGTTATCTGTATTGTCTTCTGCAACCAACAGCTTGAGTTTGTCATAATCCGGTGACATTTCAACTTCTGGAGACTCGGGGACCGGACGCTGATAACTATGGATCAGGCTAATATGCTGATGTTCACAGGCCATCACTATTTCAAAACAACTACCAATTCCTTTCACACTTTCGACCTGAATATCACCTTGCATCTGTTCCATCAATTTTTTTGAAATACAAAGCCCAAGGCCAGACCCACCAAAGTTACGGGTTACAGCGGCGTCGGCTTGTACAAAAGGCTGAAAGAGTTTAGTCAATTCCTGTGCTGTAATACCAATACCGGTATCCTTAATTTTGATCCTCAGCACTTCTTCCGGAGTTTGATAAGATACACTGATCACCACTTTGCCTTTTTGAGTAAATTTGACAGCATTAGAGGTCAGATTTAATAACACCTGTCGAAAGCGTAAAGTGTCCGTATAGATAGCTTGTGGTAAGGGGTAATTCAGCTCAAGTGAGCATTGCAAACCTTTGAGCTCTGCCTGCTGTTTTGTCAGTTGATAAATATCATCCAGCATAGCTGGCAGGTTCACTTGCTCCGTCAGTAGCTCCAGTTTATCGGCTTCAATCTTGGATAAGTCGAGAATATCATTGATCAGAGCCAGTAAATGATCGCCACTTCGCAACACTCGTCGCAAGTAGTCAAGCTGGCGATGCGGGTCATTTTCATGGATAGCCTGTTCGCTAAAACCAATGATGGCAGTTAAAGGCGTACGAATTTCATGGCTCATATTAGCTAAAAATACGCTTTTTAATCTGTTCGCTTGTTCCGCCACTTCCCGCGCCAGTCTTAATTGCTGATTTGCCTCTTCCAATTGTTGGTTAGCATCTGCCAGATCTTGCGTTCTGGCTGCTACTTTGTCTTCCAATTGCTGCTGATAGGCTCTCTCTCGCTCCCTGTACACCCTTAATTGACGCACCATTACATTAAAAGCGGCGAACATATCACCCAATTCGTCTTGTTTTTTGACGGTCAGTACTGTCGACAAATCACCACGTCCCACAGCTGTTTTGGCCACTGTTAATTCGCGTATTGGTGTTAACACAAAACGGGCAAGAACCCAATAAATAAGCACAGGCAAACCAATACAGAACAGCACACAAAACAGTGCAATCAGCGAAGGCTTATAGGCCATCGTCTTATCGAGCAGAGCAGGTTCTACTCCCATTACCAGCTGGTAAGGACCAGCTAAAGAGACGCCCGTGACCAACATAGATTGGCCAAGCAATAAGGTTGGTACAAACTCGTGCTTATCTACACTGGCTTGAATTTCAGTGAAATTAACAGGGGAAAAGGCACTTCCCATTAGCAAACTATTCTCAGCAAAAGCAATAGTAGCCGCCTGGCTAACAATAAGAGGCGCACGCAGCTCCCCCCCTAACTGGCTAATCCCTTGTTGAAACGCGACAGGTTCTATCACAAACACCACATAACCCCATAGACGCTTGATATCTCCGGAGTTTTGTCCCGACAAATAGATTTTCTGAGCCACATACAAATTAAGTTGCTCACTGCCTTGCTCACTGGATAGAAAAAAGCCTTGATCGTCCATCATGGCCTGCAGGGAGGAAAAATATTGATTACGAAATCGACTCACCTCAGTTGCATTTTTCTGGAATGGTATGGTCAGCTGATAATCGCCGTTGAGCCGAATGAACTTAATAGCGATAATTTCGGGATTTTGTCTGCGATAGTCCTCGAAATCACTGACCAGATCGCTCTGCAGCGCTGTCTCCCCGGCAATGTAACGTTCAACCGACTGTTGCGCTGATAATACAAAGAGGCTCTGTTGGTAGGAAGTTAATTTCAGACGTATTTGTTGTTGTGCAGCTGTCAGCTCCGCGCTGATTTGCAGGAACAACTGTTGTTCGTAGTAACGGGCACTAAAGTGATAAGACAAATAACCCAGACATAACAAAGGCAAGACCAGAATAGGTAGCATGTAGACTACTAAAGTTTCACGTAACCTCATGAAGATCCTGGTTTATGCCTTAAAAGCGCTCTGATATTGCCAAAGCATACCCAGAGCGCCAGCGAACTACAAGACTAAGCTTTAAATAGCGTGCGGATCCAACGCTCCTCAGTGATAAAGTGCCAACTCCAACTTTTCCACTGTGCCGATAAACCCTGAGCTACAATTTGGTCTTCGGTTTTACCCTGAGCTTTTAAAGCACTCACCTCTGCCAGCGTTTGCTGCATCATTATTAAGAAACGCTCCAAACCCGCTTTATCCATTAAGTCACCGTGACCAGGGATCAGCTTGGTTTTCTCATCGATTTGGCTAAGCAGCAGTTTTACATTGTTGATGTAGCCTGATACCGAACCACCACTATCCAGATCGATAAATGGGAAACGGTCGGCAAAAAACAGGTCTCCTGTATGCAACACATTGGCGTCTTTGAACCAAACCACTAAGTCACCGTCCGTATGACTTACCGGCATAGTCACCAGTTTTATGGCCACACCATTTATACTAAGCTGCTTTTCACCTGTAAAAGTCTCTGTGGGTAAACCTGAACGAGGAAATTTAGTATCAGCCTTTAATCTGGTCAAAACATTGCTATGAGCGATAATCTGGGCACCTGAAGCTAAAGCGGCATTACCATTTACATGATCCCCATGAAAATGAGTATTCACTAAAGTTTTAACCTGCACTCCTGCTTGTTTGCTTTGAAGCTCAGCTTTGATTTGAGGTGCAACATGCTCGTACTGTGAATCTACTACCAGTGCACCATCCGGGCCCACCACGGCTGCAATGTTACCACCAGCACCTTTGATCATATAAAGATGCTTAGCCAGTTCAATGCTGCTCACCTGTACTTTGTCCTGAGCCACTACAGTAGTTGAAAGCAGCAGCGCTAATAACACACTTATCTTTTTCATACCTTTCCTTATGCAAAGAAAAATTTAGCGGCAAAAACCGCTGTTAATACCCAGACGCTAAGGCTTGTCTCCGACAAGCGCCCGGTCACCAAACAAAGTATCGCATAGGTAATGAAGCCCAACCCTATCCCATCGGCAATAGAAAAGGTCAAGGGCATCATCACCAGAACTACGACCACGGGCACGGATTCGATCAAATCGTCCCATTTCACATGCTGTAAACTGCTAAGCATTAAAGTCGCTACATAAAGCAGCGCACCGGCTGTTGCATAAGATGGCACCATAGCAGCTAATGGTGAAAGCCAAAGCGCCGCTAAAAACGCCAGTCCTGTGACTACTGCGGTTAAACCTGTACGGCCGCCAGCACTAACTCCTGCGGTACTTTCAACATAACTAGTGGTGGTGGATGTGCCCACTAATGCGCCGGCAATAGTCGCCGAGCTGTCTGCCAATAAAGCACCTTTTAAGCGGGGAATTTCACCATTGGCTTTTAACAAACCTGCTCTTTGACTCACCGCAACTAAAGTGCCGCTGGTATCGAATAAATCTAAAAACAATAAACTTAAAACCACAGGCACCATAGCCCATTGCAACACAGAGGCAAAATCCAGTTGTAAAAAAGTAGGAGCTAAGGAGGGCGGCATAGCCACAACACCACTAAAGCTGGTGTCACCACGCCACCAGGCGATAGCTGTGATCGCTAAAATACTGATGAATACGGCAGCATGTTGTTTACGATGCGTCAGTGCAAAAATCAGGAAAAAACCAGCTATGGCCAGCACCACTTTAGGGTCATGTAAATCCCCCAAAGTCACCAGTGTGGCTGGGCTGGCTACTATGATATTGGCAGTTTTTAAAGCAATCAAAGCCAAAAACATGCCAATACCTGCAGCTATCCCCATTTTGAGTGCAAAAGGAATGCTTTGGATAATCCACTCACGAATTCTGAAAACACTCAGTAGTAAAAATAGAACACCTGAGCAGAACACCGCAGCTAAAGCTGTCTGCCAGCTATGACCTTGCTCCAGCACTATCACATAAGTAAAAAATGCATTCAGTCCCATACCTGGCGCTAAAGCAACAGGAAGATTCGCCAGCATCCCCATAGCAATAGAGCCAAAAGCAGCCGCCAGACAAGTAGCAACAAAAACAGCGCCATGATCCATACCAGTTTGTGCCAGCATACTTGGGTTTACAAACAGGATATAACTCATTGCCATAAAAGTAGTTAAGCCAGCAATCAGCTCTTTTTTGATATTAGTCTGGCGCGCTGTCAGCTCGAAATAACGCTCTATAAATTTCATAAACAACTATCCATCTGTGCCTGCTTTATCAGTCATGTACTATAAAACAAAAACCCGAAGCTAAGCCCCGGGTTTTTACTTGGTCTGAAAAATCCTGAATTATAAACAATAATAAGCGGCTAATGCCGCTACTGGCGCTGCAGATGGTTTGCCATGTTGCCAGTCGCCCCCATCCACACCGCTGCCAGCGATGTCGATATGACAATACGGCAGTGGCCGATCTGAGTTTACGCCATGTTGGTCTAAACCTGCCGCTGCAACTAAAAATGCCATAGGGAACTGATGGCCACGAGCAGTGACTGAAGACGGTGCGTTGTTACAACTTAATAAATCATCCGCCGAGCTGCGGCCTTTAATAAAGCTATAGTCTTCACGGCGACTGCGGGAAATTTCACTTGGATCTGCCCATAAATCGCCGACCAAAGCTAAGTCAGCTGATAGTCCAACCCGGCGGGCCGCTCCATTTTCAACTAAAGCGCTGTATGGGCCAACGGCACGGGCCGCATGACCTGTTAAAGTAGCAATAGAATAAAGCGTAGGATTGATCGCAGTCTTAGCCTCTTCGCGTAAATGCGATAACAAATCGGCCAATACCAGACGACCTTCAGCATCGGTATTACCAATGCGTACCCGGATGCCAGCATGACTGGTAATAATTTCATCCGGCACAAAAGCATCAGAACCTATGCTGTTACGCACAGCACCTATTTCCGCAATGATACGGATACCCTTGGTTTTTAGCAAAGCCACAGTTTTTATAAAGCCAGCCACTGCCGCAGCACCGCCTTTATCCCGGCTCATACCGGCCATAGCACCACCGGTTTTTAAATCCGCGCCTCCTGTGTCATATACCAGGCCTTTACCGGCAAATAACAGGGTTTGTTCGATTTCGCCCTCACCCTGATACTCAAGACGGATCACCGCAGGTTTATGGCGGTCAACCTGCAACGAACAGCGGGCTACAGCCATCAGCAATGGATAATCTTTTTGTAGTGTGTCTACTTTGGTTTCTACCGAAACCTCTACATCAGTACCGGCAAAAGTTTCAACACAATAATCAGCAAAACGACGTGGAGCCATGCGCTCAGGTTCAGTACCACATAAATCACGGGCTACACGCTTTCCTGCTTCAACCGCATCCATATAACGCGCCTGATGCTCTGTGACACCTACCACACCAATCGCAATAACAGGTTCTATGGCAGCTTCACCACGGGCTTCACGACCTTCCAGCGGCTGCCACAAGGCCTGACAAGCCCCTAAATAAGCCACTTCAGCCGCATACTGATAAGCATCTGAATCCGGGGCTATTACATACAATGCCGGAGATTTAGCACCAGCGGCCTTGGCTTGACTGATACCCTGCTTAGCCGCATCATAAAAACTGCGGACATCATCGTAATCTCTGTCGAGTGGGCCAGTAGGTGACAGCACCAGACGTTGTCCGGGCGCTTTTGCTGATAACAGCAACACTGTTTCTTTACCAATACGGTTATCTATAGCCGTAGCAGCATTAATTTCAGACTGTAATTCAGTCACAGCAGTAAAACTGGACGCAACGATAATCAGAGCATCCCATTGGGAGTCATTCAGTGCAGCCTGAACAGAAGATACAGCGATAGCAACCGGGTAAGACATGGACGTGGCCTCAAAAGAATAATGAGCTGCATTATTAAGTACACGGCGTTTTGAGGCAATAGAACGAAAGGACCTGAGATACAGACCCTGTAACTAAAAACTGACAAGCCAGCATAAGCTGGCTTGACGGACGTTCAAAAAGTGCAAAGAAGCAGTATCAGATAATTTTATTCTGCTGCCATTCCTGCTCTTTTTTCATACGTTGCTGACGTTTTTCACAAGGTGTATCGCAGTCACAGGCTTTTTCTATACCTAAAGCACCTAGGCCACCACAACTACCAGCTATGGTTTTACGTTGCACCATGTAACCTATCGCCATAGCCGCAACTACAACTATCAGGATGATAAAAGTAAAAATAAAGACTTCCATAGCCACCTCATCAAACTTAGAAGCTTTGAACAAACAGTCGGCCTGCTTGCCCGTTACAGGGCGCTATTGTAACAAGTTTCGACCACTATCCCTACGCAAAAACGTGATTCAGACAAATAAAAAATTGTCAGGATCAATTTTTAACAATGCGAAGCATTGGCCCGAAGGGTGAGCGCCAAGGATGGCTGCGAATAAAAATGGGGTCCATAGGACCCCATTTTTAGTTTACTTTAACTTAACCGCCGAAGTCATCCAACAGAATGTTGTCGTCTTCTACACCTAAGTCTTTCAGCATATTAATCACCGCTTTGTTCATCATCGGTGGACCACACATATAGAACTCACAGTCTTCCGGAGCTTTATGGTTTTTCAGGTAGTTTTCATACAGCACATTGTGAATAAAACCTGTGTAACCAGTCCAGTTATCTTCAGGCTGCGGATCAGATAAGGCCACGTGCCATTTGAAGTTTTCGTTCTCAGCTTGCAGCATGTCGAAATCTTCCACATAGAACATTTCACGCTTAGAACGGGCACCATACCAGAAGCTCATCTTACGTTTGGATTTCAGACGGCGTAACTGGTCAAAAATGTGTGAACGCATTGGCGCCATACCAGCACCACCACCAACGAATACCATTTCCGCTTCCGTCTCTTTAGCGAAGAACTCACCGAATGGACCAGAAATAGTCACTTTATCACCGGCTTTTAAGCTCCAGATGTACGAAGACATTTTACCGCAAGGTAAGCTCAGATTATTTGGCGGAGGCGAAGCAATCCGCACGTTTAACATGATGATGCCTTCTTCTTCCGGATAGTTCGCCATAGAGTAAGCACGAATTGTTTCTTCGTCTACTTTGGATTCCAGTGTGAAGAACTTAAAGCGTTCCCAGTCACCACGGTATTCAGCCGGAATATCAAAGTCAGCATACTTCACATGGTGAGCCGGCGCTTCGATCTGGATGTAACCACCAGCACGGAAAGGCACTGATTCGCCATCAGGAATAGCCAGCTTCAATTCTTTGATAAAGGTAGCTTTGTTATCGTTAGAGATAACTGTACATTCCCACTTTTTAATACCAAAGATTTCTGGTTCAACTTCGATTTCCATGTCAGTTTTTACACTGACCTGACAAGCTAAACGACAACCTTCACGACGATCACCTTTAGTCAGGTGGCCCATCTCCACAGGTAATACATCACCACCACCTGAATGAACATGAACACGGCACTGACCGCAAGAACCACCGCCACCACAAGCTGATGACAGGAAAATGCCTTTATCAGCTAAAGCGCCAAGTAATTTGCCGCCGGCTTTTGTTTGAATAGCTAACTTAGGGTCGCCATTCACTCCAATGGTAATGTCACCTGAAGACACCAGTTTTGCCTTAGCAGCTAAAATCATAACAACTAAAGCCAGAACCAGCAGGGTGAACATTCCAACGCCAAGATATATCTCTTGCATTGTTCTTTCCTTTTACAGCAATTGCTTACAGTGAAACGCCTGAGAAGGACATAAAGCCCAAGCCCATTAAACCAACCATGATAAAACGTGAACCTAAACCGCGCACGCCAGCAGGCATGTCGGCATATTTCAGTTTCTCACTGACAGCGGCCATTAATGTGATAGCCAGAGTCCAGCCGATACCACTACCTAAACCAAAGACTACGCTTTCACCGAAGTTATAATCGCGCTCAACCATAAAGGCTACAGCACCAAATATCGCGCAGTTTACTGTGATCAAAGGTAAGAAAATACCTAAAGCGTTGTACAGCGCAGGAACGTACTTGTCTAAGAACATCTCTACGATTTGTACTAAAGCCGCGATCACACCAATATAAGTGATAAAGCCCAGGAAACTTAGATCTGTACCAGGAAAACCAGCCCAGGCCAGAGCGCCGGGAGCTAACAGGTTGTGATAAACCAGATTGTTTACTGGCACAGACAAAGCTAAAACGAAAGTCACAGCTATACCTAAGCTGAATGCCGTTTTCACTTGTTTTGATACTGCGATAAATGTACACATACCGAGGAAAAAGGCTAAAGCCAGGTTCTCGATAAAGACCGCACGAACAAATAAACTAATGTAGTGTTCCATTGTTAGCCCCTTATGCCTTCTCAACTTGTTCTGGACGGAAAGTACGCAGTATCCAGATTAACAAGCCGATGATGATAAACGCACTTGGTGCAATCAACATCATACCC
Source organism: Rheinheimera sp. (assembly GCF_020217005.1). Taxonomy (GTDB): domain Bacteria; phylum Pseudomonadota; class Gammaproteobacteria; order Enterobacterales; family Alteromonadaceae; genus Pararheinheimera. The sequence continues at coordinate 9,023 of NZ_JAIWOI010000240.1, forward strand.
ATAGGCTGATACCAGCCACCGGCGCTGACTAGTGGCAGAATTTCAACGCCAAATAAAGTTCCTGAACCAAACAGCTCACGAATAAATGCAACAATCAGCAATAACACTGTGTAGCCTAAACCGTTACCTATACCATCCAGGAAGCTCATTAATGGCGGGCTTTTCATCGCATAAGCTTCAGCACGACCCATGACGATACAGTTAGTGATAATCAAACCAACAAATACCGACAGCTCTTTAGCTACGTTATAAGCAAAAGCTTTAAGCACCTGATCCACCACTATAACCAGAGAGGCGATAATGGTCATCTGTACTATGATACGAACGCTGGATGGAATATGGTTACGGATCATCGAGATAAACATGCTCGAGAACGCAGTCACCAATGTCAGGGCTATACCCATAACTAAAGCTTTATCCAGCTTAGTGGTTACAGCCAACGCAGAACAAATACCTAAAACTTGTAATGCGATAGGGTTATTTGCAAAGACCGGTCCGAAGACAAGGCTTTTAATTTCTTTTGCACTAGCCATTGTTTAATGCTCCGTCGCGAACTTTGGTCAGGAAAGGTGCAAAACCTTTGGCGCCTGCCCAGAAATCGAAAGTATTCTGAACGCCCTTGCTGGTTAAAGTAGCGCCAGACAAACCATCTACTTCATATGGTGAAGTTGGATTGGCGTTGCCAGGTTTCATCACTTTGATAGCTGGAGCGCCAGACTCGTCCAACAACTTTTTGCCAACAAATTGAGCAGTCCATTTCGGGTTCTGTACTTCACCACCTAAACCAGCAGTTTCGCCTTGTTCATAGTAGTTAATACCTTTAATGGTATTGCCATCGTTGTCCAAAGCTAAAAACGCGTGCATAGTCGACCATAAGCCATAACCATGGACTGGTAAAACTATGGCTGATAACTTGCCAGATTCAACGCCGTCGTTATAGGCGAAGTAAACAGGAGCAATGTTTGCACGGCTTTTAAT
>NZ_JAIWOI010000249.1 GCF_020217005.1 Rheinheimera sp.
TATGCGAATTTAGTGGTGGACCATTCGAGCAGGGCATCCCCCATGCGACCAAACTGCCGGGAGCAGTTTGGGACCGCCAACGGCGGGTCCCGCAGGGACGAATCCCAGGATGGGGTGAGCACAAAAACGTCCGGAACGTTTTTGAACGGCGAAGCCGGCCCGAAGGGGCCAGGGTAGGACGCCCGCAATAAAGTAGTTCACCGCCCCCGAACTCAGCACAGATCTGCTCAACTATCAAACACAACAGCCTACAAGGGACGTCCGTACAGGCGATTGCACCCTACTTAGATTTATGCAAAAGTATTCAAATTCAAACAAATATAAAATCCTAAGGCCAATCCATGCCGAGCCCACTACGCAATTACAGCAACAATGTACTGATTGCAATAAGTCGGTTACTAAACGCCATACTGGGAGGTAATCCTAGCCTGACTTTAAGCGCGCGGGCTGGTCTGCACTATAGAAAAGGGCAATGGAGACAACGAAGATGGTTGATTAACAGACTATTCTGGCTGCAACAGGACCATTGTGAGTTTGCCATACGACTCGATACCGATAAAAATCAGCAGGCGATAACAGCTATTGAAGGAAGTAAGGTAACAAAAACAGAGCCTTTGTGACACCACGCGACATCACAAAGGCACAATCAGTATTAATTTAAGGCTGGTTTCATTTCCACAACTACTTCATTGTTGTGGAATAACTGCAACTTGTCGCCATTTAATTCGATGCGATCAGCCATTTGTAAATGCTGTGTAAAGTTCGACTCATAGTAGTTACTCTGAGCGCAATACTTCTTAGTGCTTACTAATGGCTCTACTTTCAATAAATTAGAGCTTTGGCTATAGCTTGCATTAAACACGTTACAACCAGAGAAACCGTACAGCTTTGCATTATCATTAAACAGCATACGCAAGTTGTATTGCTGAGGAACCTGAATAAACTTTACCCGTTCAACCCGCCAGACAATACCTTGTACCTTTGCAACACTTAATGTATCTGGACAGGTTGCGCCAGGCCAAAACTGTTCAAACTTTTCAACAAACAGCATTTTGTCTTCTTTTGGACTTTGGCGGGCAATCATAGTGGCTATCACCGGCTTGCCATTCAGATTTTTATCAGTCTGATAACTACGCAGCATCGGAATATGATGTTGTGTCATGGCTATAGTTGATTTATCACCGTTGTTGCAAGAGGTAAAAAAGGCTTGATTATCAATAACCTGATACATTCCAAGCATCTGCATGCTAGTATCTAGCTTTAAGAAGTTGTTTGAACGTATTAGCTCGTAGTTATCTTTTGATACTACAGGTTTACCTGCTTCATCCAGTAACACTACTTTGTTGTTGCTAACAAACTGGAAAGAAGGGATCTTAGTTTGCTGAGACATCAGGTGAATTACACGCCCCTCTAACAGCCAGGTGCCTTTCACCAGATTCACTTCATGCTGGTCGATAAACTCCTGACGAGCCTCAAACTTGCCATCTTGGAACAAGTTGACATGATACTTTACGCCTGGACAGCCTTCACAGGGCAAAGTACCAATAAAACTCATGTCCCGGTCGATAAAAATATGGCCAAAGTCAGTCGCCTGCGCCTGAGCTATGTTGTCATTTAATACTTCGTTTTCAACTAATTCAGGTTCAGTCGCCACTACAGGCGCACTGACTTCATCTACTGGGGCTGGTGGTTGCTCTGGCAACTGACTGCAGCCAGCCAAAGCAACAACTAAAGCGCTAACTATAAAACTTTGCTTCATATCTATCTGGATCCGGAGAAAATTGGCGCCATTATAAAGCAACTGAGCAGACAGTCGAATGGAATTACCGATTAAAAATTGTCATATTTTATTCTCCGTAAGTTGTTGCAGGAAATTGAGCACCGCAACTGCACTTTGTTGTGGGTTTTCTTGCATAAAACAATGTCCGCCTGTGACCTGATGCAGCTGTACAGAAGGATTTAACTTGCGCCATTTTTCCGCCGATTTGCTGACAAAAGGATAAGTCTTGTTGCCGTAGATCAGAAAAACAGGTTTACACTTGTGTTTAAGTTGTTTCCAAAGCTGTTTTGGATAAGATGCAAAGATTTCAGCTTCACGCTCTGCTTTGCATTTTAGTGTCAAACCTTGATTTGTATGATGTAGCGCATGATCAATATAACTTGCCAGCGCTTCGTCCTGCCAGTTTTTAAACATCCCCCTGTGCTGCAAATAGCTGTAGGCAGAATCTTTGTCAGGCCAATGCTGGCGGCGATTTAAGGCTTTTTTGGCCATTGGATTTTTTTTATATAGTCCAAGCCAGTCTAATGCCTGCATCAAAGTCAACATACCTGGTGTAAACAACACAGGATCAAGTAACACCACCGCATGGAAAGGGCTGTTGATTTTACTGTTGATCAGTGCGGTTAACACGCCACCAAAACTGTGACCCACACCATAGCAGGGTACTGTCGCAAACAAGTGTTTATGCGCAAGCCAGGCTTCAAGCGCCAAATCAGCACTTTGGTTCCAGCCAACAAAAGCCCCCCCATGATCGCTGTCTCCATGGCCTTGAGCATCAGATAAAAATAGGTCAAAGAATGGGAGTAACCCAGCTAAAAAGGGCTGGTACATCCGGCTGCAGTAGCCATTGCCATGCAGGATATGAAGTACAGCTTTACCTGTTGGTGGAGTATAAAATCCGCGTAATGTAAAACCTTGTCTTGTGGAGTAATTCCAGGGGATTAAGTCCATCATTGCTCTTTTCTGGCCAAACCTGCCCGCACTTTGCCATGGTCATACCAGATCTGCAAATACAAAAGCCCGGCATAACACCGGGCTTTACATTTTTTCAGGACGGGTTAGAAGTTATAGTTCAGACGAACATAATAGAATCCGCCGTTGATGCCCATAACTGCAGTAGTTGGATACTTAGAACCTGCTACGCCTTGCCATTCATGTTCATCAGGGTAGGCGTCAAACAAGTTTTGCGCACCTACGCTGATTTCATAGCTGTCGTTGACTGTATAGCTCAATTCTACGTCAGTCGTGATTGCAGAACCAACTTCAATGGGTAAACCACCGTCGGCAGCAGTTAATACACCGCTGTCTAAATGGTCTTCATAGAAAGAACCAAAATGATTGAGTCGTACATAACCTTTCCAATCACCATAATTCTGGTTCACAGTAAAGCTGCCACGGACTCGAGGTAAACCACGCTCCAATTGCTCAACTTTAGCTTCGCTGATATTGCTTGAGTAGCTATCAACAGTGGTGTCAGTCCAGTTGTATGCAAAGGCTAAACCTGTGCGGCCATTCCATAAATCAAAACTATAGTTGGCAACTAAATCCAGACCTTGCGTCGTTGTATCGAAGTCGTTAGTAAAATATTTAACGCCTGTGAAACTGCTAGCATCTTTAACACCTAAAGCTAACAGCGCTTCGATATCCTCAGGAGTTAAATCCAGAGAAGACGTTTGACTAATACGATCTTCTACTTTGATATGGAAATAATCCAAAGTGACGTACCAATCATTCACCTCAACTACAGTACCTACAGAGAAGTTTTTCGACTCTTCCGGAGTTAATGGTTTACCACCTTTTTGGATTGAGATAGGGTGGGTTGGTGGTAAAGTTGCAGTGTCAACCAAACCTGCTGGGCTAAAAGATGTCGTTACGTTACGTACGTTACTTTGTCCTACTGTTGGAGCACGGAAACCGGTGCTTGCAGCAGCGCGGAACGCTATTTCATCTGTGGCCTGATAACGTGCTGTTATTTTGCCGTTGGTGGTGTCACCAAAGTCTTCAAAGTCTTCGAACCTTAATGCAAAATCCATACGGAAGTGATCGCTGAATTCGGCACCTAATTCGGTATATGCAGCATAGCTATAACGATTAAATGAACCCGCATCTTCTGGCTTAAATCCGGGGAAGCCGTTTGAACCTATACCAAAACCTTGTGAAGCCAGTGGACCCACTTCAAATGAAGCCGCGTCACCTGCATAAATTTCGAAAGTTTCATCACGATATTCCACACCACCGGCCACATTCAATGGATATGGCAGGGCGTCAAGCTCGAATGGTTTATTAAAATCTAAGTTAGCAGCTTTTTCCAACTGAACATATTTACCAGGGCTAAAAGCTCTCGGAGTATCGGGGCCTAAAGAAGCATTCAGAGTGTTTTTAATATAAAACTCTACTTCGCTGCGACCAACAGACATACTGGCATCAAAAGCCCAACCAGAGTCCAGCTCGCCTTTTACGCCAGAAGCGATAGCTGTATCGGTAATAACACCACCAAACTTAGGTGTAAAACCACCAGGTAACATACCGTAGTAAGTGAAACAATGCGCTGGCAGAGCATCAACATCGCTCTGGATAGCACCATGGTTGCGGATTGAACCATCAGGGTTTTGAGCTGCAACGCTAGGACATGCGCCTAAGCTTTCATCCAGGTTACCGATCAGCAGACTTTCGCCACCGTCATTGGAGTAGACACCACTACGAGTTGTCGGGTGACGGAAGTAAAAGCCACCTTCTACATCACGCTCTGCCCAGTTGGTGAATAAGTAAAATTCGCGGTTTTTCGCAACTTCCAGACCGACATTGGCAAATAATTTTGCATCGCGTTTGAACTCAGGTGAACCCCAAACTTGGGCTGGATCCGCGATGAAAGTGTTACCTGCTGCCGCAGAAGCCGCCGCGTCGTCACGTTGTACTGAGCGGCTGGTTGGATCGGCCTGCTTAAATTCACCGCTAATATTGGCAAAACCATTATCAGTGAAAGGAAGGCCTATATTGCCTGAGATTTGACGCAGGTCGCCATCACCCTCATAAAACTGACCACTTTTCACTTCAAATGAACCACCTTCAGCGGCATCTTTTAAGCGAAAGTTAATTACACCTGCAATCGCATCCGAACCATATTGTGCCGCTGCACCATCGCGTAATATTTCGACTTGTTTTAGTGCAATAGAGGGGATGACAGAAATATCAGGGCCTTGCGAGCCGTCAGAAATACCACTCCCTAAGAAGGTAATCACTGCAGCACGGTGACGTCTTTTTCCGTTGACTAATACCAATGTGCTATCTGGTGGCAGGCCACGTAAGTTTGCCGGGCGGATTAAGGTTGAAGCATCGTTAATGGGCTGGGCACTAACGTTAAACGAGGGGACAGCTGCGGTCATTAAGCTGACCATATCGCTGGTCCCCGTTTTGGAAAATTCTTCACCACCTATCACGTCAACCGGAACTGCTGAATCACCTACTGAACGCGGTGCACCACGAGCACCTATAACAACAATTTTTTCAACTGCTGCATCTTCAGCCTTTTTTTCTGCCGAGGCATCAGGGCTTTCCTGAGCTAATAAAGAGGTACTGAATAATAAGCTACCACATAAAGCGATCTTTATAGCGGCAGCAACAGGATGGTAGTGGTTTAGTTCATTCTTCATGGATGTTGCCTTCTCATCTGGATTTTTGTTTTGGCCCATTTTTATCTACGGGCTCTGTAATGACCATATTTGAAAAGTTCGGCTTTGTCCATCGCGATTTTTTGTGGTTTTAACGCCTCTTTATGGTGAGTTGTCGCACCAATCTGGTGCTTTACCTGGCTTCGCTTTGGTTTATTGCAAAAATATGACTAATAAATTGAACCTAAATAAATGAAAAATGTCGGATCCGGCTTGCTGTTTTACGCAAAGTCGATTCAGATAATGAGGTTACTTTAATCAAGGATTAATTCTGGTGAAAAAACTTGTTCCTCAGGCCGCTATTGCCGCCTTTTTGTTTTCAGCGACAACTCAAGCCGCTGCCAATTTAGCTTTGGATCGCTTGTTTGCAGAGCCCGCATTAAGCGGCACAGCGCCACGTTCTTTGAGTTTTTCTCCCGACGGCAGTCGTGTTACTTACCTTAAAGGGAAAGAAACTGATGCCAACAGACTGGATCTGTGGCAATACCAGATAAAAACCGGTAAACACAGCATTTTAGTTGATTCAGATCAATTGTTTAGCGGCCCAGAATACTTATCTGACGAAGAGAAAGCCAGACGGGAGCGATTACGTTTGTTCGCGAGCGGAATTGTGAGTTACAACTGGTCAAAAGATGGTCAAGCTTTGCTGTTTCCGTTGAACGGAGATTTATATTATTACGACTTGTCCAGCCAAAAAGCTCGTAAGTTAACCGACACTGAAGCTTTTGAAACCGATGCACAAATATCGCCCAAAGGTCAGTTTGTATCTTTTATTCGAGAACAAAATATTTTTGTGCTCAACCTTAAAACGGGCAGAGAAATTCAGTTAACCACAGATGGGAAAGGTCTGATAAAAAATGGTATGGCTGAATTTGTTGCCCAGGAAGAGATGGGCAGAATGACAGGCTACTGGTGGGCTCCTGACGATAGCAAAATTGCTTTTAGTCAGATTGACGAGTCGCCTGTGGCCGAAGCTGTACGTAATGAGATTTATGCTGATGAAATTAAACTCTTTAATCAGCGTTACCCATTTACTGGAACTGCCAACGTTAAGGTGAAACTAGGTGTAGTGGAGGTTCAACAGCCCAAGGTGCAATGGCTGGATTTAGGTAAAGAGCAGGATATCTACCTGGCCCGGGTCGATTGGAGTAAATCAGCCTCTGTGCTGACGTATCAATGGCAAAGTCGTGATCAGCAGCGTTTAGAACTTCGTTCTGTCGAATTACCTTCTGGAACTAGCAAAATCTTGCTAACTGAGCAAAGCCCAACTTGGTTAAATTTAAATGACGATTTGCATTTCTTAAAAGATAAACAGCACTTTGTCTGGGCCTCAGAACGGGATGGGTATAAGCATCTCTATTTGTACAAACTTGATGGGACTTTAGTACGTCAGTTGACTAAGGGTGAATGGATAGTTAATAAAATTGAAGCTATTAACGAAGATCAGGGCCTGATTTATTTCACTGGTCGGAAAGATACCCCATTGGAAAGCCATTTGTACTCAGTACCCGTGAAGGGCGGTGAGTCAAAACGATTGACTCAGGCTGAGTATTCGCACTCAGTGGTGATGGCAGAAACTGGCCAGAGCTTTATCGATAGTTATTCCAGTGTGTTACAGCCGACCAAAGTGGAATTGAAGAGTGTTGCAGGCAAAGTGTTGACAGTGCTTGAGTCTAATGAAGTTTCGGGTTCGCATCCTCTGGCGCAGTACAAAGACAGGCTGGTGAAACCTCGTTTTGGCACTTTAAAAGCTAAAGACGGCCAGACCTTGTATTACCGTGTATTCGAACCTGCTGTGCTTGAAAAAGGCAAAAAATACCCTGTTGTAGTAGGTGTATATGGCGGGCCTGGCGCTCAGCGCGTCACCAATAGCTGGAGCGCAAAAGACTTATACTTCCAGTATCTGGCACAAAACGGCTATATCGTATTCCAGTTGGATAACAGGGGGTCGGAAAACCGTGGTAAGGCCTTTGAGGATCCGATTTACAAAAAACTGGCTGTAGTAGAGCTCGAAGATCAAATCACTGGTGTGGAGTACTTACGAAGCCTGGCTTATGTAGATGCTGGGCGTATCGGCATTTATGGTCATAGCTACGGTGGTTACATGAGCATTATGGCGATGTTTAAAGCTGGTGATTATTTTAAGGCTGGTGTTGCCGGTGCTCCGGTCACGGATTGGGCTTTGTATGATACCCATTACACAGAGCGTTATCTGGGCCACCCTGCAAGTAATAAAGCAGGTTATGAGCAGAGTTCGGTATTCCCTTATGTGAAAGATTACCAGGGCAACCTGTTGATTTATCATGGTATGGCGGATGACAATGTGCTCTTTACCCATAGCACCAAGTTATATTCTGAATTGCAGAAACAGGGTAAATTATTTGACAGTATGGACTATCCCGGCAGCAAACATTCGATGTTTGGTCAGCCAGTACAGACCCATTTGCATAAAACCATCACAGCCTTTTTCGAGCGTCAGTTGAAAAAATAACAGTTGTTAGGGCGGGGCTTGCCCCCGCCCGTCTCAATCTCCGCTGAAGCTTTGTTTGGATCTGTACCAGACCATAGCATCACAGTTCATTACCACTTAAGCGGTTGGCCTTAAACGCCAACAGATTTTCACTGGTTACCTGACAAATTTGCTGTAAAGCTTCTTGCGTAAAAAAAGCCTGATGCCCTGTGATCAATACATTAGGAAAGGTCAGAAGGCGTTTAAATACGTCATCCTCAATCAGTTGGCCGGATAAATCCTGAAAAAACAAATCCGCTTCCTGCTCGTAGACATCCAGGCCTAAGTAACCAATCTTCCGGCTCTTCAGAGCCTTAATTACTGCCTTTGTATCTATCAAACCACCTCTGCTGGTGTTGATCAGCATCACGCCATTTTTCATCAAAGCAAGACTGGTATCATTGATCAGATGCTGAGTCTGCGGAGTCAGGGGGCAGTGCAGGCTAATCATATCTGACTCTGCCCATAATTCCTCTAAAGGCACATAGTGAGCACCAGCTTTAACCAGTTCTTCGTCCTTTTTGATGTCAAAACACAGCAGCTTCATACCAAAACCAAGTAAAATCTTGGCAGTAGCCACTCCTATACGTCCTGTACCAATTAACCCCGCAGTCTTGCCATACAGGTTAAATCCCAGCAGACCATCAAGGGCAAAGTTATCGTCCCTTACTCTGTTATAGGCTTTATGTAGTTTGCGGTTTAAGCAGAGCACCATGGCCACAGTATGTTCCGCGACTGCTTGAGGTGAATAGGCCGGAACCCGCGCCACACGCAATCCCAGTTCTTTAGCTTTGGTCAAATCGACGTTATTAAAACCGGCGCAGCGTAAGGCGATCATGCCTACACCCATCATTTTTAGCTCGGTGAGTACAGCTTCTGACAGATTATCGTTCACAAATACACAGACTGCTGCATAGCCTTGGGTCAATTTGGCGCTGTGTTGATCCAGTGGTACGTCAAAAAAACTAAACTCAAGGCTTGGGTCTGCCCATAGCTTAAAGCTTTCCTGATCGTATTTTTTGGCGCTAAAGACTGCAATTTTCATTAGTAGGGCTCCTTGCTCTGAAGTTTAAACTCAGAGTAACGCAAAAAACCGCAGCCTTTGTTGTTTTTAATCAAGACTCTGTCAATGGCTAGCTGGCCAGCACTTCTTCAATAGACTGATGCAGGCTGGATGGCTTTGTCCGAGGTGCATAACGCTTCACCACATCCCCTTCGCGATTGACTAAAAACTTGGTGAAGTTCCATTTGATAGCCCTGGTTTTCATCAAACCGCGAGCCTGGTCTTTTAAGTATTCAAACAAAGGTTCAGAGTCCAGACCATTGACCTGCACTTTGCCGAATACCGGGAAGCTCACTCCGTAGTTAAGCTGGCAGAATTGCTGTATTTCTTCATTAGTACCAGGTTCCTGGGCACCAAACTGATTACAGGGAAAAGCTAACACGACAAAGCCTTGATCTTTGTATTGTTGATAGAGAGCTTCAAGTTCCTGATACTGAGGCGTAAAACCACATTGACTGGCAGTATTCACTATCAATACCACTTTATCCCTGTACTGGGCTAAATCCACGTCCTGATCCTGACTATCCTTCACTTTAAAATGATGAACCTTTGGCATAACTGTCCTTTTGTGCAACTCGTCTGATGCTTTTGCGTCAGAGCCCCTGATTCTAGTAAGCTTCTTGGCATTCAAGTCTGTCACAGAAATAAGTCAAAATTATGTCAAAATTATCACAACAAAAAGTTGCCTTTGTCGGTTTGGGAGTCATGGGTTTTCCTATGGCAGGTCACCTGCAGCAAAAAGGCGAACAAGTCTGTGTTTATAACAGAACTCGTCAGAAAGCGCTGGATTGGGTGCAACAGTATGGTGGTACCTGTGCATCAACTCCGGCAGAGGCCGCATCTGGAGCAGATGTGGTGATGTTATGCGTGGGCAATGACGATGATGTGCGGTCGGTTGTGTACGGTGAGCAAGGTGTGTTGGCAACTATGCAAGCAGGTTCAGTGTTAGTAGACCATACAACAGCCTCTGCAGACTTAGC
>NZ_JAIWOI010000250.1 GCF_020217005.1 Rheinheimera sp.
CCGTGAGTTGGCGTTAGCTTGCGGAGAAAAGGGCATAGGATTTCTGGATGCACCTGTATCAGGCGGACAGGCTGGGGCTCAGAATGCTCTGTTAACCATAATGCTCGGTGGTGAAGCCGCTGATTTTGCTAAAGCTGAAGCAACATTGATGAAATACGCCCGCAGCGCCCGATTATTAGGGCCCGCAGGTTCTGGTCAACTGGCCAAAATGGTCAATCAGATTTGTATTGCTGGTGTAGTGCAGGGCCTGGCCGAGGCTATGCATTTTGCTCAGCAGGCAGGCCTTGATGGTCAGGCGGTGCTGGACACCATCAGTAAAGGCGCTGCTCAGTCCTGGCAAATGGAAAACCGTGGTTCCACCATGCTGCAAGGCAAATACGATTTTGGTTTTGCCGTCGACTGGATGCGTAAGGATTTGGCCATCACCTTAAATGAAGCCCGTCACAACGGTGCCACTTTGCCATTAACCGCTATAGTTGACCAGTTTTACGCCCAGGTGCAGGCCATGGGTGGTGGGCGCTGGGATACTTCAAGCTTACTAACTGTGTTGCAACGTAAAAATTAACCATTGCACTTTGTTAATCATCCAGGCTGGTGCTGGCCAAACCTAAAGTCAGCACCAGTAATAACGGAATGTGCACCAAATGCAGCAATGGATCCGGCGTGATCTTCAGCGCCAGCCCCACCACCATAGCCCAGACCAGCGCTAATAAAGCCAATACCGTTGTGCGTTTTGACAGTTGAAACATAACCACCTCCTGTTGTTGATGAGACTACTTTACGCCGCTTAAAAACTAGCCTAAAGTGTCACTAATGACGTAATAGTGGTTAAAAGTGACAAGATGAAACGTATTGGTATTTGGGTTAATCACGACATAGTGATGAGCAGCGTCACCGGGGTAGTAGATTTTTTTACCTTCTGTAATAAGTACTGGCAACTGATACAGCAAAGTGATCAATCATTGTTTGAAACTGTTTTAATCGGACCTAACCCACTGGTACAGCATGGAGCTTTCAGTCTGAAGGTTGAACCTGTTGATTTTGGCTCTATTGATATTTTACTGATCCCAGGTTTTTATGCTTACAACCCAAAAGATTTGGTGCGTGTCAGTCAGGAGTTGCAACCATATACCGCAGAGTTGCAGGCCATGTTGGCTGAAGGAAAATGGCTCGGTGCCTTTTGTAATGGTACTTTTGCTTTAGCTGGAACAGGCTTACTGAACGGTTTACAGTCGACTTCGGTCTGGTTCTTTAAAGACTATTTTCGTCAAATGTTTCCGCGGGTAAAGCTGGATCTGCAGCAGCTTGTCATTCAGCAACAAACAATATTGACTGGTGGGGCTACCACCTCATACCTGAATTTATGTTTGCGTTTTGTTGAGCTTTGTATGGATACGGCTTTTGCACAGCAAATGGCGAAGATTATGCTGACAGATCCAAACCGGACCTCACAGTTGCCTTATTTATCTCTGCAACTGGCACCACAACACAAAGATGCGAAGCTGGCAGAAATTCAACAGTATCTGCAGGCTCATCTGGCAGAAGCCGTGACCCTTGAACAGTTAGCTGACCAGTTTGCGATGACACCCCGTACTTTGATCCGGCGTTTTAAACAGCATCTGGATGAAACTCCGATGGCTTATCTGCAGCGATTACGTATCGAAAGAGCGAAGTCTTTGCTGGAGAATACCCTGTGGACGGCGGAGGAAATCATGCAGCAAGTGGGTTATGAAGACATTTCGTCTTTTCGGAAGTTATTTGCGCATTACACCAGTCTGACTCCGAAAGCCTATCGCCAAAAGTTTATGTTTGAGCCTCAAATTGACTGCTGTCCTGTCAGTGGCCGTGAGCGGGAGTCTGCTGCCTGATTGATTTTAGCGATTTTAATTAACAATATTTAACAAATGAGTCGGGAAAAGTTTGCTTTGTGCTATTATCATGTGGCCAATTCATTGATGAAAGTAAATTAAATGTATTTATCTGAGATCGGCTGGCATCTTTATGCGCTGCTGTTTGTGGGTTGTATTCTGCTTCCTGCAATAGTTTTATCCGTTTTGTTGTATTTCAAGCCGTTGTGGTTGCGACAGTCTTTGTGGCTATTCAGTTTTTGTTGCCTGTGTTTTCTGTCATTAAGCTTGAAGTTTAGTGATAACACAATGCTAATGACTGACCAGGCTTTAGAGTTAAAGGCAGGTTTGTACCAGACTAAAATTGAAGACATTCACTCAGCACAAAGTAAAGTCTCTGTGCTGTTTTGTGATGAGTTAGGAGAGTTTAAACCAGTAGTTGCAGTCAACGCCATTAATCTGCCCAATTACAAAGTGGGCTGGTACAGGTTGGCTAATCAGCAGACAGCTTTTGTGATGTTAATTGGTGATATTGAAAAAGTGACAGTGGTTAGTACAAAACATGCGATAGCGTTAATTAGTGGTGATATTAACAGAGACAATGCTGGTGCTGGTTTACAGGCTAAGGCGTTTCGATAGGGTCAGCAGCCTTGCCTCTGACCCTTTCATCTTTTACATCAGAACTGCATTTCCGGGATATCACCAGAGATGACTAACTTGCCCGCAGTTTTTTGCTGAATTTCTTCCACACTGATGCCTGGTGCTCTTTCCAGTAAATGGAAAGCGCCGTCCCGCACTTCCAGCACAGCTAAATCCGTGACAATTTTCTTCACACAGTTGACGCCTGTCAGAGGCAAGGTACAGCTGTCCAGTAACTTGGAGCTGCCGTATTTATCCGCATGCGTCATAGTGACAATAATATTTTGTGCGCCAGCCACTAAATCCATAGCGCCGCCCATGCCTTTGACCAGTTTGCCTGGGATCATCCAACTGGCGATATTGCCGTTTTGATCCACTTCAAAGGCACCCAAAACTGTTAAATCGACATGGCCGCCACGGATCATGGCAAAACTTTCCGCTGAGCTGAAAATAGCAGCGCCTTTAATGGCGGTGACTGTTTCTTTACCTGCGTTGATCATATCTGCATCTAATTCAGCTTCGGTTGGGTAGGGGCCCATACCTAATAAACCGTTTTCCGATTGCAGCATCACTTCAATACCCGCAGGTACATAGTTAGCAACCAGAGTAGGTATACCAATGCCTAAGTTAACGTAATAACCGTCCTGTAATTCCTGAGCCACCCGCATAGCGACCTGTTCACGTGATAATGCCATTTGCTGTGCTCCTTAAGCCTGACGGACCATACGACGTTCAATGCGTTTCTCAAAGCTGGCTTTGATCACACGTTGCACATAAATACCTGGTGTGTGAATTTGGCTTGGCTCCAGTTCACCCGGCTCGACGATTTCTTCCACTTCAGCCACAGTAATTTTGCCTGCAGTAGCTGCCATAGGGTTGAAGTTCATCGAGGTATGACGGAACACCAGATTGCCGTAACGGTCGGCTTTCCAGGCCCGTATTATGGCAAAGTCACCAGTGATCGATTCTTCCAGCACATAATGGCGGCCATTAATTTCACGGGTTTCTTTACCTTCAGCTACAGGAGTACCGTAACCAGTCGCAGTAAAAAATGCCGGAATACCAGCGCCACCAGCGCGGATTTTTTCAGCCAGGGTGCCTTGAGGGGTTAACACCACTTCAAGTTCGCCGGATAACAGCTGTTTTTCAAACAAGGCATTTTCGCCGACATAAGAGGCGACCATTTTTTTGATTTGGCGATCTTCCAAAAGCACACCTAAACCAAAACCATCGACACCACAGTTGTTCGATACTACTGTTAAATCCCGGGTGCCCATTTTTTTGATCTGAGCAATCAGACCTTCCGGAATACCACATAAACCAAAACCACCGGCTATCACTGTCATGCCATCGGTCAGGCCTGCCAGCGCCTCTTCGTAGCTGGTCACAACTTTATTAAACCCTGCCATTTTGTATCCTTAAAAGATGCTATCAATCATTAATTCTGCTGGCATTTGGCCTTAAGCGCCAATCCTACTTTAGAACTAGGAGCTTTCCCCAGCTGCTCGCTGATAAACCAGCCAATAGGGGCCAGCCGTTGTAAATCAACACCGCTCTGTATGCCAAGGCCGTTGAGTAAATACACCACTTCTTCAGTGGCAACATTGCCTGACGCGCCGGCAGCGTAAGGACAGCCGCCTAATCCTGCGACTGAACTGTCGACCACAGCAATACCACGTTGTAGCGCTGCGTAAATATTACTTAACGCCTGGCCATAAGTGTCGTGAAAATGCACAGCTAACTGCTCTACAGGCACAACAGCCAGCACTGCATCGAGCATGGCATTCACTTCGGCAGGGGTACCCACGCCTATGGTGTCACCCAACGAAATTTCATAGCAGCCCATATCCAAAAGGGCTTTAGCAACCCGAGCTACTTCTGTCGGCTCAACATCACCCTGATAAGGGCAACCGACCACACAAGAGACATAACCCCGCACTTTAATACCATCTAGCTTGGCTTGCGCCATCACTGGAGCAAAACGCTCAAGACTTTCCGCTATGCTGCAGTTGATATTTTTCTGGGTAAAAGCCTCTGATGCAGCGCCAAATACTGCCACTTCAGTCGCACCTGCTGCTTTGGCGGCTTCATAGCCTTGCAGATTGGGTGTCAAGGCGGTGTACTCAATACCTGCTTTACGATTGATTTGTGTAAATACAGCAGCAGAATCAGCCATTTGCGGCACCCATTTCGGGGATACAAAAGCGCCGGTTTCAATGGTGATAAGGCCAGTTTCAGCCAGACGGTTGACCAGCTCGACTTTGGCCTGCAGCGACACGGCTTTTTCATTTTGCAGACCATCGCGTGGGCCTACTTCGACGATACGCACTGCTTTAGGTAAACCTGCTGTGTGCTTTGGGTTTAATGTCAGTGACATCTTGCTCTCCACATCGATCTGTTAGTCAGCTGGGGTAAAGTCCAGTAGCTGAGCGCCATCTTTCACCAGATCACCAGCAGCGTAAAACAGCTGATTGACCACACCCTCTTTAGGCGCTTTGATGCTGTATTCCATTTTCATTGCTTCCATCACCAAAAGCGTCTGGCCAGCGCTGACTGATGCACCTTTTTCTACCATTACAGCCACTATAGTGCCGTTCATGGGGGCTGTCAGGTTGCCTGCTGCTGCGCTGTCGTCGACTTGCGTCTGGACTTGTGTCTGGTACACAAAATCATAACGCTGGTGTTTGATAAAGACAGATACAGTGTCCTGATACTGGCTGACCCGCACTTTGAGCTGGTGGCCATTTAAATTGGCTTGCAGCTCATCGCCTTGTAAGCTGGCGGTGGCTGTGGTGATCACACCTTGTTGGGTTAAGCTAAGCTGTTTACCTTCAGAGCTGATGCTAACCAGACGGGTTTCATCCTGATAAAGCAGCGGGAAAGACACAGTTGGCACTTCGTTTAAACGCCAGCCTGAACACAAAGCCCATGGGCTTTGATCGTCTTGTTTGTCTGACCGTTCTTTCAGTAACAGATACAGAGCCGCCAATAAACTGGCTTGTTCGGATTCAGATTGACCTGGAGCAAACAAAGACTCTTTGTGGCGTTCAATAAAATGCGTATCCAGTTCGGCTTTGGCAAAAGCTGGTTGCTCCACTAAACGGGTTAAGAAATTCAGGTTATTTTTCACGCCGGCAATACGGTAGTCATCCAAAGCTCGCAGCATACGGGCTATGGCGCGATCACGGTTTTCATCCCAAACAATAAGTTTAGCGATCATAGGATCGTAAAATGGCGAGACTTCGTCGTTTTCTACTACGCCTGTATCTACCCGCACATAACGGCTGCTTTCAGGCTGGCGTAAATAGGTCAGTTTGCCGGTAGCTGGCAGGAAATCATGATCCGGATCTTCAGCATAAACCCGCACCTCAATGGCATGGCCATCAATAGTGATTTGCTCCTGAGTTAAAGGTAATGGCTGACCACTGGCGACCAACAACTGCCATTTCACCAGATCCTGACCTGTGATCATTTCGGTGACTGGGTGTTCAACCTGCAGGCGGGTATTCATTTCCATAAAGTAGAAAGAGCCGTCTTCATCAAATAAGAATTCAACAGTACCAGCACCCTGATAGGCGATAGCTTTTGCCGCTTTGACCGCCGCTTCGCCCATGGCTTTACGTTGCTCCGCACTAAAGTTCGGCGCTGGTGCTTCCTCAATCACTTTCTGGTGACGGCGCTGTATAGAGCAATCGCGTTCGGCTAAATACACTGCATTGCCAAAACTGTCGGCAAACACCTGAATTTCGACATGGCGGGGTTTGGTCAGGTAACGTTCCATCAGCACTTTGTCATTGCCAAAACCATTTAAGGCTTCGCGTTTAGCGCCAGCCAAAGCTTCAGCAAATTCGCCACTGTTCCAAACCACCCGCATACCTTTACCACCACCGCCGTATGCGGCTTTCAGTAGCAGCGGATAGCCCACCAGATCAGCTTGTTGTTGTAAAAAAGCCGGGTCCTGATTATCACCATGGTAACCAGGCACTAAAGGCACACCCGCTTGCGTCATAATCTCTTTGGCAGCGCTTTTACTGCCCATAGCGGCTATGGCTGAGACTGGAGGGCCAATAAAAACCACACCAGCTTTGGCACAGGCTTCGGCAAAACCTTCGTTTTCAGATAAAAAGCCATAACCAGGGTGCACAGCTTCGGCACCACTTAATTTGGCGATGTCCAGAATTTTATCAGCACGTAGATAGGATTCTTTGCTTGGCGCCGGGCCTAATAAAAAAGCTTCATCAGCCATATGCACATGACGGGCGTTAGCGTCAGCTTCTGAATAGACTGCTACACAACGAATACCCAGTTTATGCGCGGTTTCTATCACTCGGCAGGCGATTTCGCCCCGGTTGGCGATCAAAATTTTGCGAAACATCAGTCTGTTTATCCTTATTCTGACCGGATCCAGGCCGGAGTACGTTTTTGTAAAAAGGCGTTTAAACCTTCCTGACCTTCATTTGATACCCGAATAGCAGCAATGCGCTCAGAGGTGCTGTTTATCAGTTGCTGATTTATAGATTGATTGTGAACGGCCGCCATCAGCTGTTTGGCAGAGCGTAAAGCTGCAGGGCTGTTATTCAGTAAGATGCCAACAAAATGTTCTGCTGCAGCATCAAGGCCACCAGCGTCCACTAATTGGTGCACTAAACCTAAGTTCAGAGCTGTTGCTGCATCAAAACGCTCAGCCGTTAAGAAATAACGGCGGCTGGCACGTTCGCCAATAGCACGCATCACATAGGGGCTGATCACCGCCGGTATTAAACCAATTTTTACTTCACTTAAACAAAAACTGGCGCCTTGTTCGGCAAGGGCTATATCGCAGCAGGAGACTAAACCCAAAGCACCACCAAAAGCAGCGCCTTGCACCAAAGCTATGGTGGGGGCAGGGAAGCAATCTAATTGGCGCATCAGCTCTGCTAACTGACCTGCATCCTCTAAGTTCTGCTGGTAGTTTTTCTCTGCCATAGAGCGCATCCAGTTCAGATCGGCACCTGCACTGAAGTTTTTACCGGTGGATTTAAGCAGCAGCACCCGCACTGCCGGGTTAGCGGCCAGACTTTTCAGCGCGTCAATTAATTCGGCTATCATGTTGTCGTCAAAGGCGTTATGTACTTCAGCACGGTTCAGCACCAGTTCTGCGACACCGGACGAGTTCATACTAGTGGTAATAGTTGTATAGTTTTGCATTGTATTTACTCCAGCCCCTTACATGCGGAACACGCCGAATTTAGATTCAGCGACAGGTGCATTCAGCGCTGCACTCAGTGCCAGGCCAACCACCATACGGGTTTGAGCCGGGTCGATAATGCCGTCATCCCATAAACGCGCACTGGCGTAGTAGGGGTGACCTTGTTGCTCATACTGAGCGACGATAGGCTGACGTATAGCCTGTTCAGCTTCGGCTGTTAAGCTTTCGCCTTTACGGGCTAAGGCATCTTTAGTCACAGTGGCCATTACACCAGCGGCCTGTTCGCCACCCATCACAGAAATACGCGCATTGGGCCACATCCACATCATGGTTGGGTCATAAGCACGGCCACACATACCGTAGTTCCCAGCGCCATAAGAGCCACCAATTAATACGGTAAATTTCGGCACATTGGCACAAGACACCGCCATCACCATCTTGGCGCCGTGTTTGGCGATGCCTTCAGCTTCGTATTTTTTACCCACCATAAAGCCGGTGATGTTTTGCAGGAATAAAAGTGGAATTTTGCGCTGAGCACAAAGCTCAATAAAGTGAGCGCCTTTTTGCGCCGACTCAGAAAACAAAATGCCGTTATTGGCCACTATGCCGATGGGCTGGCCAAAAATACGGGCAAAGCCACAAACTAACGTAGCGCCATAAAACTGTTTAAATTCGTCAAAGTCAGATGCATCAACAAGTCGGGCTATGACTTCACGTACATCAAAAGGTTTTTTCAGATCGGTGCCGACTATGCCGTACAGCTCGCTGGCATCATAAAACGGGGCTTCGACAGGACGTACATCGCCTTGTACTGGTTTTTGATGATTCAGGCGGCTGACGGCATTACGCGCCAGTTGCAGCGCATGTTCATCATTGAGCGCATAGTGATCGGCCACACCTGAGATTTTGCAGTGCACATCAGCACCGCCTAACTCTTCTGCTGTCACTTCTTCGCCTGTGGCGGCTTTGACCAGTGGTGGGCCTGCTAAAAAGATAGTGCCCTGATCTTTGACGATAATGCTTTCATCGGCCATAGCCGGCACATAAGCACCACCAGCGGTACAAAGCCCCATCACCACCGCAATTTGTGGAATACCCTTGGCGGACATACGCGCCTGATTAAAGAAGATACGCCCAAAGTGCAGTTTGTCCGGGAAGACTTCGTCCTGACGGGGCAGGTTAGCGCCACCTGAGTCAACCAGATAGATACAGGGCAGGTGACAGTTTTCGGCGATTTCCTGCGCACGTAAGTGTTTTTTCACCGTCAGCGGGTAATAGGTACCGCCTTTGACTGTGGCGTCGTTGGCGACAATCATACACTCGACGCCATTGACCCGGCCTATACCTGCAACCACACCAGCAGCTGGTACATAATCGTCATAACATTCCCAGCCAGCGAATTGACCGACTTCTAAGAAGGGAGAACCCGGGTCCAGCAGTTTTTGAATACGGTCGCGGACAAACAACTTGCCACGCGAGGTATGGCGGGCAATCAAGGCTTCGCCGCCACCTAATTTGATTTGTTGTACTTTTTGCTCTAAATCATCCACCAACAGCTGCATCGCCTGAGCGTTCTGGATAAATTCATCACTGCGTGGATTAATTTTGCTATTCAGTCTGGCCACGTTCACCACCTTTGGCTATCGGGATTTGCTTTTATCTTCTCTCCACCTACGGATCGAACGACCTTCAAAGGTAGTGGGAAAAGATATGAAACGTCAAAAGGGAAATACGCAACAAATAAGCCGATTGAAACTGAAGGCAGCGACAAATTCGTCTGGAACGAATTTGGACTGCCATGGCAGGCCGCAGGCAAACTTCAGGACGAAGTTTTCACACGAGCCCCATCTGTTATATTTCCCCTTCACCTATGCTGGTAAAGAATTTAGTTCGATTCGTTAAATAACTCGCGGCCAATTAACATACGGCGAATTTCTGAGGTACCAGCACCGATTTCATATAGCTTGGCATCGCGTAATAAACGCCCTGTCGGGTATTCGTTGATATAACCATTACCACCTAACAGCTGGATGGCATCCAGCGCCATTTGAGTCGCCAGCTCTGCACTGTATAAAATCGCGCCTGCTGCATCCTTACGGGTGGTTTCACCACGGTCACAGGCTTTAGCTACGGTGTAGACGTAAGCGCGGGCTGCATTCATTTTGGTGTACATATCAGCCACTTTACCCTGCACCAACTGGAATTCACCGATAGACTGACCAAACTGTTTGCGGTCGTGGATATAAGGCACCACTACGTCCATACAGGCTTGCATAATGCCAAGCGGACCACCGGATAACACCACACGTTCATAGTCCAGACCTGA
>NZ_JAIWOI010000259.1 GCF_020217005.1 Rheinheimera sp.
GCTAAATAGTCAAATCAAGTTTAATAAAAATGCATTCATATGTTAATTGCTGGTGAATGTGGTTTCGTACTAAAGTGAAGCTAAATGGCCATAAACTACACTAACTGTTGTTTAAGTGCTGATTTTACTGTGGTACTAAGGTAAACAATGCCAGTTATTCGATGGTGTATGCCGCGTGGTTTAGATGAATAATTGTACAATTTACGTGTTTAGTGTTTATGGCATAATGAAGCAGATCCAGAGGTAGTTTAGGGTTGTACCGCTTTGTTTAAAATCGTATTTTATTTTGTATTTTTCGCTATGTTTGCCACGGTTTCTGCTGCACCGGCCAACTTTGACTCTGCAAAAACTATTGCAAGCAGGATTTACTCCGTTGAAAAACAAGAATTTTATTGCGGCTGTGCTATCCGTTGGCTGGCTGGTAAAGGTATTCCGGATCTGAAAGGTTGTGGTTACCAAATCCGTAAAAACGGTTCCAGGGCAAATAGAATTGAGTGGGAACATGTAGTGCCAGCCCAGCAATTTGGCTCGGCTTTGGCTTGTTGGAAACAAGGAGGCCGC
Organism: Rheinheimera sp.; assembly: GCF_020217005.1. Classification (GTDB taxonomy): domain Bacteria; phylum Pseudomonadota; class Gammaproteobacteria; order Enterobacterales; family Alteromonadaceae; genus Pararheinheimera. The sequence continues at coordinate 562 of NZ_JAIWOI010000259.1, forward strand.
GAACAGTGCAGCAATAGTGACCCCATATTTAAACAAATGGAAGCTGATTTGTTTAACCTGAAGCCGGCTATAGGTGAAGTCAACGGTGACAGAGCTCATTATCGCTTTGGTGTATTGCCTGGACAACCATCCCAATACGGTGCTTGTGAATTCAAAGTAGATTTTAAGAACCGTTTGGTTGAACCCAGAGTGCAAATCCGAGGAGATATAGCCCGGATTTATTTTTATATGGCGGATAAGTACCAGTTACCTCTGGCAAAAGCTCAGCAGCAGCTTTTTATGGCTTGGCATCAGCAAGACCCAGTAGATGGCATTGAGTTAAAACTGCAACAACGTATTGCGCAGCAAATGGGACACAGCAATGACTTTGTGACAGGTAAAAAAACTTGGCAGCTCAACTATAAATCGTCAGGCTTTGGTGTGAATAAAGTAACAGCTGAAACAGTCACCATAGCCACTACAAAGGTGCTGGGTAATAAACGCAGTAAGCTGTATCACCTGAGTCATTGCAGCGGTTATAGCCAGGTGTCTGAGTCCAACCGGAAATGGTTTGACACCGAACAACAGGCGCTGGATGCAGGTTTTAAGCGGGCAGGAAATTGCAGTGCAAGTGTCTCAATAGCAGCCGACGATTAAACCATTATTCTCAAGCTATTAACGCAAGCCGACTTGCGTATGTGAATGGGTTCGCGGTACAAAAAGGCCTGACAAATAATAAACAGGGTATTGCTATGCTTCGTTCTATGTCTTTTTTAGTCTTAAGTTGCTTTTCTGCTTTGGTTTTTGCCAAACAACCAATTGCCATAGTGATACACGGTGGTGCCGGGACTATTAATAAAAGCCAGCTGACAGAAGCTCAGGAACAAGCCTACCATGCCACTTTAAAACATGCGGTGGACACAGGTTATGCTGTTTTGGAGCGCGGTGGCAGCAGTGTGGATGCAGTCACTGAGGCAGTGTTGATCATGGAAAATTCCCCGCTTTTTAATGCAGGCAAGGGTGCTGTTTATACCTATGATGAAGGCCATGAACTGGATGCGTCCATTATGCGGGGAGACAATCTGATGGCTGGCGCAGCTTCTGGTTTAACTCACATCAAAAACCCTGTGTTGTTGGCCCGCGCCGTGATGGAAAGATCTGAACACGTGATGCTCTCCGGTGCTGGTGCTGAGCAGTTTGCCAAAGAGCAAGGCCTTGAACTGGTAGATAACAGCTATTTTGATACTGAATTTCGCTATGAAGCGCTGAAGAAAGCCAAACAAAGTATGCAAAAATTGCCTCATCAGGCACAAAACTACCGTTTAAAAGCGCCATGGCAGCCAGAATGGAATATGGGCACAGTGGGAGCAGTAGCTATTGATCGCAGCGGTTTGCTAACGGCTGCAACCTCTACCGGCGGCATGACCGCAAAACGATATGGCCGTATTGGTGATGCACCTATCATCGGAGCAGGTAACTTTGCCGACAACGCCAGTTGTGCCGTCTCTGCCACTGGGCATGGTGAGTTTTTTATCCGTTACCGTGTGGCATCCGACATTTGCGCCAGGGTGAAATATCAGGGCATCAGTGCAGCCAAAGCCGCGGATCAGGTGATTCAGCAGGAACTGGCGAAAGTGGGGGGAACAGGGGGAGTCATTCTGATCGACCACAAAGGCCAGATCAGCTGGAGTTTTAATACTGAAGGCATGTACAGAGCCAAAAGAACCGAGGGTGGCGTTGCTGTAACTGAAATATTTAAAGACAGTCCGTCTCTGCCATGATTCCTGAGCTAAGCTTAAGCTGTTGTAGGCAAACGACACTTTTGAGGGGCTTATGGACTTATTAAAAATATCTGATCATATGAATCGTCATCCTGTGACTTTTACCGAGGAGATGTCGGTTGAAGAAGCAGTGAATAAACTGATCCTGGCTGAACAGCTGGGTGGTCCTGTGATTAACAAAGAGAAAAAAGTCATAGGTTTTGTGTCTGAACAGGATTGTCTGTCCAGAATGTTGTCCGGCACTTACCACTTACAGCAATCTGCATCAGTCAAAGACGTGATGCGGACTGAAGTTCTTACGGTGAAGTCTTATCACGGCATAGTGGATTTAGCGCAAAGCATGTTACAGGCAAAACCTAAAGTTTATCCTGTGGTGGATGATGATGGTTATTTGCTTGGGGTCATTAGCAGAACTGATGTATTACGCGCCATTGACCTGGAACTGCACTCCCATTACAAAGCGGTCAGTTAAATACTCTTCTAACTTGAAGCGGCAGCTTTGTGGACTGCCTGATTTTTTAGAAAGGGTTAGCCCCAGTCACATAGGACTACTATGTTGCTTGGGTCTTGCTCGCTTGTCGCCGTGCTGCAATTCCAATTACTTTGGGTATTCATAGAAATGCACTGTTTTAAGCAGTGCTTTTACTGGATCTAAAGCCCCTGAACTTGGTAGCATGTCGCCCCTATTTATTGAGGGCCTTGTGTTGACCGACTCTACTGCTAAAGCTGCTGTTGCTATCCATGACACTGATATTTCTGTTGCCGCGCTTTCTAAAGCTATTGCTAATGTGTTGTCTAAAGATCAGCACAGGTTCCGCCAGTCCTTACAAAACATTAAAAAGCAGCAGGACGAGACGAAACAGCAACAATTGATGCAGCAGTTGGCGGATAAAGTCACAGCTTCTCTGCAGTTAAGGGCACAGCGCCAGGCTGCCGTTCCCGCTATTGATTATCCAGCTGAGTTACCTGTCGTTGGTAAAAAAGACGATATTAAAGCCGCTATTGCCAAACACCAGGTAGTGATTATTGCCGGTGAAACAGGCTCAGGTAAAACCACCCAAATTCCAAAGATCTGTCTGGAGTTAGGCCGTGGTGTGGCTGGTATGATAGGTCATACCCAACCACGTCGTTTAGCGGCGCGTAGCGTCTCTGCCCGTTTAGCTGAAGAGCTCAAATGCGCTGTCGGCCAGCAGGTGGGTTATAAAATCCGCTTTGGCGATCACACAGCGCCTACGACCTTAGTCAAACTAATGACAGACGGTGTGCTGCTGGCTGAAATTCAGCAAGACAGGTTTTTAAATCAATACGACACCCTGATCATCGACGAAGCGCACGAACGCAGTCTGAATATCGATTTTCTGCTGGGTTATTTAAAGCAGCTTTTACCACGTCGTCCGGATTTAAAAGTCATTATCACTTCGGCCACTATTGACCCGGAACGCTTCTCCAAACACTTTTTTGATGCGCCTATTATTGAAGTGTCGGGCCGTACTTTCCCGGTAGAAACCCGCTACAGGCCAGTGGCAGAAAACGACGATAAAGACGCTGATCAGCTGCAATCTATTTTTGATGCGGTGGAAGAGCTGTACCGTGAACCGCCGGGCGATATTCTGATTTTCTTAAACGGTGAGCGTGAAATCCGGGATACCGCCGATGCGCTGGAAAAACTGAAACTTCCTCATACCGAGATATTGCCTTTGTACGCCCGTTTGAGTGCGGCTGAACAAAACCGCATTTTCCAGACTGGTGTAGGGCGGCGTATCGTGTTATCCACTAACGTGGCGGAAACCTCCTTAACAGTGCCAGGTATTCGTTATGTGATAGACCCCGGCACAGTGCGGATCTCGCGTTACAGCTATCGCTCTAAAGTACAACAGCTGCCCATCGAAGCCATTAGTCAGGCCAGTGCGAACCAGCGTAAGGGCCGTTGTGGTCGGGTTGCGGCCGGCATCTGTATTCGCTTATATAGCGAAGAGGATTTTAATGGCAGACCTGAATTTACTGATCCGGAAATACTGCGCACCAACCTGGCTTCGGTTATTTTGCAAATGCTGGCGCTGGGTTTAGGCGATATTCAGGCCTTTCCGTTTTTAGAGCGACCAGACAGCCGTTTTATTAATGACGGTATTAAACTGTTGGAAGAGCTGGGAGCTGTGAAGCCTCAGTCCAACAGCCATAGTCTGCAAATGACCGACTTAGGAAGGCAAATCAGCCGCTTACCTGTGGATCCTCGTTTAGCCCGTATGGTGTTTGCGGCTACAAAGCACAGCTGTCTGCAGGAAGTGCTGGTGATAGTCTCGGCTTTGTCTATCCAAGACCCGCGAGAGCGGCCTTTGGATAAACAGCAAAAAGCCGATGAATTGCATGGCCGTTTTGCCGATCCGGATTCAGATTTCAGTGCCTGGCTTAAACTTTGGGCTTATCTGCAAGAGAAACAGGACGAGCTGACCAACAACCAGTTCCGTCGTCTCTGTAAGCAGGAACTTTTAAACTACCTGCGGGTGCGTGAATGGCAGGATTTGTATGGTCAACTGAGCCAGATTTGTACTGAACAGCAATGGAGCCTGAATTCGCAGGTCGCCTCATACGAGCAAATCCATAGTGCCTTACTGACAGGATTATTAGGCCAAATTGGTAGCCGTGACAGCGACGCCGACTACATGGGCCCACGCCAAAGTCGCTTTTTCGTATTCCCGGGCAGCAGTTTATTTAAACGTAAACCTAAATGGGTGATGGCGGCTGAACTGGTAGAAACCTCCAAGCTTTATGCCCGCGCTGTCGCCAAGATTGAGCCTGAATGGATAGAACCAGCGGCGATGCATTTAGTCAGTCGTAGTTATAGCGAGCCACACTGGGAAAAGAAAAAAGGTGCTGTGGTGGCCTATGAGCAGGTGTCTTTGTATGGCCTGATCATTGTTGGTAAACGCCCTGTGCTGTACAGCAAAATTGATCCGGCCACCTGCCATAAAATCTTTATCCGCAGCGCTTTAGTGGAGCAGGAACTGGGTGTAAACGAAAGCTTTTTGCGGCACAACCAAAAGCTGATCGAGCAGGTCACTGAGCTGGAAGAAAAAGCCAGGCGGCGCGATATACTGGTGGATGAAGAAACGCTGGCAGATTTTTATGCCGAAAAAATTCCGGTCTGGGCCAATAACAGAGTGGATTTTGCCAAGTGGTGGAAAGAGGCCAAAGCCAAAGACGCTAAGTTATTAAATCTGGATTTAGACCAGCTGTACAAGAGGGATGCCTCTGAAGTCACAGCCGACAAATTCCCTGAGTTTTGGCGTCAGGGCAATTTAACCCTGCCTTTGGACTATCATTTTTCACCGGGTGCACCGGATGACGGCGTCAGTCTGGTGGTGCCTTTATCTTTATTAAACCAGCTGGAAGAGCAGGGCTTTGACTGGTTGATCCCAGGCCTTCGGCACGATTTGCTGGTGGCCTTGATCAAATGTCTGCCAAAACAATACAGACGCAACTTTGTGCCAGCGCCTAACTATGCCGACGCCCTGATGCAAAGCATTAAACCCGAAGATGGTCCTTTGTTGGAGGTGGTCAGCAACAGACTAAAACGTATGTCTGGAGTCACTATCCCGGAAGACGCCTGGGAGCTGTCCGGCATCGAAACCCACCTGAAATTCAACTTTAAAGTGGTGGATGAGAAAGGTAATACCTTAAAGCAAGGCCGTTCTTTGGCGCTGCTAAAACAGGAATTGCAGGGTAAAGTGCAGCAAAGTTTAAGTCAGGTAGCCGAGCAGGGCATAGAGCAGGAGCAACTGACACAATGGTCTTTTGGCCAGCTGCCACGTGAATACATCAAAATGCAGGCTGGTTATCAAATCAAAGCTTATCCGGCATTGGTAGATAATAAAGATTCTGTCTCTATTAAGCTGCTGGATAACGCAGAACAAGCCGCAGAGCAAAGCAAATTAGGCTTACGTCGTTTAGTCTTACTGAATGTGCCTTCACCTGTGAAATATCTGCAGGAATCGTTGCCAAACAAAGCCAAGCTGGGGCTGTACTTTAATCCTTTTGGCAAAGTGCTTGAGTTGATAGACGACTGTATTGCTGCTGGTGTAGATCAGCTGATCAGTGAACAGCCCTGGCCTGAAACTGAAGCAGAGTTTATTGCGGTAAAAGAGCAAATCCGTGCCGGTTTAGGTGATACTGTGCTTCGTATTGCGCTGAAAGTAGAGCAAATATTAACGCTCGGTCATGAAATTCAGAAAAAGCTCAAAGGTAAAGTTGAGTTAAAACATGTGCAGGGACAGGGCGAAATCAAGCAACATCTGGATTCATTGCTATTTAAGGGCTTTGTTAGTACTCATGGTGCTGCGCGATTAGATGCTATTTTACGTTATTTGCAGGCGCTGCAAAAACGGCAGGAAAAATTGCCTGTGGATCCAAACCGTGATCGTCTGATGTCACAGGAATATCAGAAAGCTGAAGAGGCTTATCAGAACTTGCTCGGTAAGTATGCAGGGCGCACCGTACCTGAAGCTGTCTTAGCGATCCGCTGGATGCTGGAGGAACTTAAAGTGTCTTTGTATGCTCAAACATTAGGCACGCCTTATCCGGTATCGGTTAAGCGAATTCTGCTGGCTGTAAATGAGTTAAAGTAAATTTTGGCTTGTTTTTGGCAAAAAACTAAATAGGCCATACACTTAGGTCAAACGCATCGGAGCGTTGGAACGGAGAATACAAGGATGCAGACCATGGAATTGAAGCAAAAAAAGGTGATGATAGTAGACGACGAAGATTTTATGTTTCGTCTGCTGGAATTGGCGTTGTCACCTTTTTATCAGGTCAGCTATGCCAAAAGTGGTGTTGAAGCTTTGCAACTTGTGTTGCAACAACAACCTGATTTGGTGATGATGGATATTTGTATGCCCGGTCTTGACGGATTGGACACCTGCCGCCTATTGAAAAACACACCTGAGACAGGTCATATTCCTATTCTGATGATGTCCGGTCTTGATACTCCGCGTGACGAAGTTACTGCACTAGATGCAGGAGCTGATGCTTTCGTGAGTAAACCTATCAGCGCCAGACATATTCAGTTGCTGGTAGATGATTTACTCTGCAGCCATTTGCATAAATAAGCCTTTACACTAGCCTGCCGCCGATCTATAAAAGATATCAATTTATAATCAAACCCAAAGTTATAGGAGTTGCGGCAAGACTGTTGCAGCTTTAGGTTAAGATGGGAAGGCAGTGAAGTTTATGTTAGGCCATAGTGACAAACGCAACTACTACCGAATGATGGTGAATGCTCAGGTTCAGTTGATGATCAACGATCCTCAATCTGGCCGGTTGATTAATGGTATTTGCCGCGATCTGAGCTCAACGGGCATGTCGCTGGAAATAGACGAGCCGCTTGAGATGGGTGTTATGCTGTACATTAAGATGGAAAGTGCCAACCCCAGTATTCCACCTTTATCTGCCCATGCTAAAGTCATGCGCTGTGCTCAGGAACAAGAAGACTGTTATCAGTTGGGCGTGCAAATTATTGAGTTAAACTGAAATTTGTTTTGCCATAGCACAGACGAGGTTAGACTGTTCTGGTAAACAAAAACCGGATCTTTATAGTACGGACTTAGGCATTCATTTTAATTTTGCAGGTTGTTGTGCCAGACATTGCTCCCGTTTTATCACAACAAGCCCATAGACGTGCTGCATACATTGTTTCCGCTTTACTACTGCTGATCGCAGTTGCTATTTCCCCTTATCTCACTTCGGATTTGCCTGCCATAGCTGCTTTCTTGCCCGCTTATGGTACTGCCGTGGTTTTACTCGAAGGTATTACAGCCTATTTGTTGTTGTCACAATTTGCCACACGCAGAAAAATATTCCCCGGTTTAGTCGCCAGTGCGTATTTAGCGTTAATTCCTTTGGTGATGGTACAGCAGTTAGTGTTTCCGGGCGTATTTACACCCAAGGGCTTGTTACAAGCTGGTACACAAAGTGCAGTTTGGATTTGGGTGTTTTGGCACGCACTCTTTCCTGCCTTAATGCTGTTGGCCTGTTTTGCTGAGACACTGATCAAAATAGAGCAGGTCGAATACAAAGATCTCAGAGTCTGGTTACTGGGATTAACGCTGGTTCCGCTGGCCTTTAGTCTGAGCCTGGCCTTATTTGCGACTTGGGGCAGTCATTTATTGCCTGATTTGATAACGAATAACAGTTATCAGAAGTTGCTGCACAGCCCTTATGCGTTGATTGTATGGGGACTGAATGCGTTGGCTTTGGCTTGCATGCTAACAAGAGCCCGAAGTAATAATGTGCTTTATGTCTGGCTGTGTGTTGCGCTTTTGGCCAGCCTGATTGATGTCACTTTGACCTTGTTTGCCGGTGCTCGTTTTAGTCTGGGTTGGTACGCAGCAAGGATCAGTAGTTGTGTCTCATCTATGGTGCTGCTTGGTGCTTTATTGTGGGAGGTAAACCGACTTTACATCAACACACAAAGAGCCAATGAACAATTGTATCAGCAAAGTGTCAGAGACACTCTGACCGGACTATTTAACAGGCGTTATCTGGAGTCGCAGTTGGACCTGCTGATCAATCACGCCAAAAGATACAACGAACCGCTCTGTTTATTAGTATTGGATGTGGATCACTTTAAAGCTTTTAACGATCGCTACGGCCATTTGGCAGGCGATAGTTGCCTGATTGAGGTGGCAAAACAATTGGAACAAGGATTACAGAGACCAGCTGATTTTGTTGCTCGTTATGGTGGCGAGGAATTTGTAGTGGTGTTGCCATATACAGATGCCGAAGGCGGCAGAAAGGTTGCTGAGCAATTGCGTTTGCGTATTAGTAACTGCCATATGAATTATCATGGACAAGAACTTAATGTAACCGCCAGCATAGGTTTTACCCTGCTGCAAAATAATGAGGATACGGCCATGAGTTTACTGCTAGCAGCGGACAAAGCTCTGTATCAGGCCAAAGCTGCAGGTCGTAACTGCGTAAAAGCCGCGATGCACGAGAACTGATTGTTTTATTCTGTATCTAAAGTGGTGGCTGCTTCGCTCTACAACTTTGCAAAGGTGCTTGATACCCCCATTGCAGGGTAAAAACGCCATTTTGTTCCGATAGCTTTTCATTTCTGCCCAGATAGCTTCGGTCAGCTTGCTGATACATTAACGATACCTGATCACCATAATCTGCAATCAGTGTAGCTGGTGAGGTTGGGTAATAACGAAGTGAGATTTCATTAGCAGGATTGTTGTCACAGCTAAGCAGTAGCTTTTTACTGGCCTGCATCAGTTCATAGCGCGCCTGTAACTCAGCAATACGCTGGATATAAAGCGTTGAAGCACAGCCTTTTTTATCTTCTTCTTTCCAGCACTCTGCTTTCCCTTTTACCCAACCACGCTGTTCAGCTTTTAACACAGCCGGCTTTTCATAGGCCGCTTTTGATAGCGCCTGTTGATACACTTCTGCCAGCTGTTGATCCTGTTTCAGTAGCTCCTTGTCTGAACAAATCAGTTGGTCGACGGTTCCTAAATCTTTGGCCTGGCAATTGATTTGGTTGGCTGTTGTGGCCGCCTGAAGTTGGGCTGTGGCGAGTAGGATGGCGACGATTAGTAAAAGTTTCATATTCCTATCCTTTTGAATTTGCTGTGTTAACAGTGTCAGGGAAAGTAGCTTATTTCAAGGTTTGCTGCGGAAATTAG
>NZ_JAIWOI010000260.1 GCF_020217005.1 Rheinheimera sp.
TGGGATTTGTGTTGGCTTGATACTTTGTTATTTAAACGCTTTTGCCGTTGGCGAGATACTTTCTTTTGCTTCGCCAAAAGAAAGTATCCAAAGCAGAAAAGTGCTGGAGCACTTTTCAACAGACGAAGGCTGGCCCAAGCGGTGAATTACATGAATGTAATTCATAAAAGGCGACCCTGGCCGCTACGACAGCGCTTGCGCTGAACAGCCTTAGCTGGCCCAGGAGGGGGATTCGTATAAAGTCCGCTCAAAAAAGTGCGTCCAAGGCGATTGTGCAACTCGTTTGTCGCTATCGCTCCTCTCTCAAACACTCCTCGTCTTAAAACCTTGGCCTCCCATTTTTGAACGGCTTGCGGCTAACAGGGAGTTTATAGTTGGTATAGTTGAATACTTCAGAGAGGCCAAATCACAACAAAAAAGCCACCCAAAGGTGGCTATTTCAAAAATCAAACTAACCAAAAACTTACTTCACCAGCACCAGACTAAAAGTGGTGGGGACCATTGGGCTGATGGCTTTCAGGCCTGCCAGTTCACGCAGTTTTTCTACGCCAGCGTTTAATTCAAACTTGTTTACGTCCAGCATAATTGGCGCAATAGTGGTGACGACCAATTGGCTGTCTGACACTTTGGTCACTTTCACTTTAGCCATCAGGCTTTGGGTTTTTGTCAGTAAGGTCAAATCTAAGGCTTGATCCACAACAACGCTGTCACCGGTTTTTAAGCCTGTGAGTACTTTGCTGTCGACTTTGCCTTTGGCATTGATAGTGGCGTATTGTTTGGCCGCTAACACATGTTCCAGAATACGTTCGTTACGAATTGGAATAGCCGTGTCCAGGGTCAGGGCTGGAATTGTCACTGCAAACTCACCTGCTTCAGTTAATTTACCTGTTAAGTCTTTAAAACTGTGGGTTTCAGCCACTATGTCATTTTTAACCGAAACAAAATTCAGGCTGGACTGCGCACTGTTGACAGACCAGTCTGCGGCTGCGGAAAAACTTAAAGCTGCGGCCACTACTAAAGCTAATTTTTTCGTCGTCATCGAACACTCCTTAGTTGATGGGCAAAGGCAAAAGCCTCTGCTTAGAATACCTTACAAACTAAACCTTTCAGATAATGACCTTCAGGGTAGAAGCTGGCAATAGGGTGGTCGCTGGACTGACTGAGTTTTTCGATAAACAAACAATCTTTGTTGGCATCCAAAGCGGCGTCAGCCACAATTTTCTGGAACAACATTTCGTCCATTAAGCCTGAACAGCTGAAGGTCAGTAACAATCCACCTGGTTTGACGAGCTGCATAGCGACACGGTTGATGTCTTTGTAACCACGAGCGGCTTGCATCAACTGGGCTTTGCTGTCGGCAAATTTTGGTGGGTCTAAAATCACCATATCAAACAACTTGCCTTGCTCTTTGTATTCGCGCAGCAGTTTAAATACGTCCTGTTTGACGTGGTTGGCGCTGTCCGGTTCAATGTTATTTAACACTAAATTGCGTTCTGCAGTTTTTAAAGCCAAATCCGACATATCGACGTTCGTCACATGAGCCGCTCCACCTTTTAAACAGGAGAGTGCAAAAGTGCCTGTGTAGCTAAAGCAGTTCAGCACAGTTTTGCCTTTGGCCAGACGGCCTGCTGCTGAGCGTGAATCGCGTTGGTCCAGATAAAATCCTGTTTTGTGGCCGTTCACTACATCGACCAGAATTTTCATGCCGTTTTCTAAAATCACCACTTCACCGCTTTCGCGCGGCAAATGCAACCAGCCGGTCACTGGTTTTAAGCCTTCTTTTTTACGCACATCCACATCTGAACGCTCGTAAATGCTGAAGTCCGGGAAACATTGCTTTAATGCAGTGACAATCAGCTCACGGTTCGCATCAGCACCAGCGGATAACAGCTGGCACACCAGTACATCGGCGTATAAATCGATAGTCACACCTGGCAGACCATCGGATTCAGCTGCCACTATACGTAAACCATTGGTTTGGCTTAAATCGTACATATCCTGACGCACAGACCAGGCACGCTGAATGCGGCGGTTGAAAAAGGCCTGATCAATCTGTTCTTTTTCGTTAAAAGTCCAGGCGCGCACGCGGATCTGCGAGTCGGCTGAGTAAGCGCCGCGGCATAACCACTTACCGTCATGGCTTAATACATCTACAGTTTCACCCGATTCTGGTTTGCCTTTGACCTGCAATACCGCTTTGGAGAACACCCAAGGATGGCGGCGTCTTAAGGATTTTTCGCGTTCGGGTTGTAAAATGATACTGTGAGACATAGATGAACTCTGTAGATGGGCAAGGGGCGCTATTTTAGTGAAGAGCGCGCAAAAGCTAAAGCAAAACTATAGCAAGTTAAAGGTAAATCCATGCAAAACTATCAGATCCCAGCGCAAATGACCGCTATTGAGGTGATCAATCCAGGCAAGCAAAGCCAGTTGCAGCAGGTCACTGTGGCAGTTCCGGGGTTAAAAGCCGGGCAGGTACTGGTCAAAGTCTCAGCTGCAGGTATCAACAGAGCGGACTTATTGCAGCGTTCGGGTTTGTATCCACCACCGGCGGGGGAATCCGATATTTTAGGTTTGGAGGTCGCGGGCACTGTGGTGGCTGTATCTGAGGGCGTATCTTCAGATTGGCTGGGTGAAGCTGTTTTTGCTTTAGTACCTGGCGGTGGTTATGCCCAGTATGTGGCTTTACCCGCTGAGCATTTAATTAAAAAGCCTGCAGCTTTAGGTATGGCTCAAGCTGCGGCTTGCGCTGAAGTGTTTTTAACTGCTTTTCAGGCCATGCGCGCCGTAGGCAACTTACCAGATCAAGGCGCATTGTTAGTGCATGCAGGGGCCAGCGGGGTAGGCACTGCAGCTATACAGCTGGGAAAAGCCCTGGGCTGTTTTGTTGCTGTCACAGTGGGTTCTGACGAGAAAGCCAAAGCTTGCTTAGCTTTAGGGGCTGACGTTGCTATCAACTATAAAACTCATGATTTTGCCGCTGAATTAAAAGCAGTGAGGCCACAAGGTTTTGATTTAATTATTGATCCTGTGGCGGCGGATTACATTGCCAAAGATATTCAATTGCTGGCGCTGGATGGTCAGATTGTGGTGCTTTCCATGCTTGGCGGCCGTATGACGCCAGAACTGGATTTAGGTCTGATGCTGAAAAAGCGCGGTCAGCTTTTGTGCTCTACGCTTCGAAGCCGCACAGACAGCTACAAAGCGGCCTTAATCAGCGATTTTAATCAGCAGTTTGGCAGCGCTCTGGCAGCTGGAAACATCAAGCCTGTACTGGCAGAAAGTATCGACTGGTCAGAGGCGGAGCGGGCGCATCAATTGCTCTCTGCGAATGCCGTGGTAGGTAAACTGGTGCTTACCCTGTTTTGAGTTTGGCCATTGCCTAAAGGAACAAACCGGCTTAAACCGGTTTGTTTTCATCTTTGCGCTGATCCTGATCGGGTTCAGGGACAGCTTCTGTTGTATCTATCTGTACTTCTGGCGCAGCTGCAGCGTCCATACTGCTCAGCTCCTGATCCGCTGTTGGCAGTTCAGCATCCGGGTGATGGGGGTGAACCATTTGCTCCTGCACCATTTGTTCATCAACCCTTGGATCTAAAGCTGCGGCTAAAGGTGACGACACCAAATCGCCTGAGGCCATCACATAATCCTGAGACACTTCTTTATCCTGTTGTTTTTGCTGATAATTAACATGAGTTAAACGTAAAAACAGCAGCAGGGTACAAAGCGCCATAAAACCATACAACATGCTATTGCCGACCAGTTGCATAAAGCCAGAGGCAATTAAAGGGCCGATACAGGCGCCCATACCAAAGGTCAGCAAAATAGTGGCGGATAAAGCCACCCGGTGTTCCTGTTCGACATTTTGATTCGCCAGTGCTGTGGCCAGCGGGTACAAAGTAAAAGCCAGAATGCCAAAAGCAAAAGTAAATATCAGCGCAAAGACGCCGCTTAACGGCAAAATGGCAATACAAAGCACCACGCCACCTAACAGAACTGTATTGATACGAATTAGACGACTACGCCTTATCTTGTCAGATAAACGCCCCATAGGCCATTGCGCCAGCAAACCTGCAATCACTGTGGTCGCCATATAAGCCGCCACTTGTTCTGTGCTGGCGCCACTGTGCGCTATATAAGCCGGAGCCAGACCGTAAAAGGAACCCACTATGACACCAGCCATCGCAATAGTGGTCAGTGACTGTGGTACTTTTTGCCAGAACAATTTGATTTTCAGGGGCGCAGGTTGCAAAGGCGCCGGGTGGATACGGCGGGTTAAAGCCAAAGGCACAATACAAAGCGCAAAACACATAGCGACAATTAACAGCGGTTTTAGCGTGAGTTCCGGGTTGAGGCTGATCGCCAATTGTCCCAAGACTAAACCTAAGTAGGAGACAATCATATAACTGGCAAAGACGGTGCCGCGGTTTTTGCTGTCGGCCTGTTCGTTCAGCCAGCTTTCCAGCACCATATACATGCACATCATGCCCATGCCGACCATCAGACGTAGCAGCAGCCAAATGGCTAAATCGTCTATTAAGGCATGGCCTAAAGCGCTGGCTGTGGTAATACCTGCACTGGCCACAAAAGCCCGGATATGCCCGACCCGGGCGATCAAACGATGCCCCACTTTGGAACCAGCAACTAAGCCCAGATAATAAGCCGACATCATGCCGCCTATCCAGATTTGCGCTGCCGAGTCTGCGGCCAGGCGCAAACCTAAATACGTAGTCAGTACCCCAGAGGCGAGTACCATCAATAAGGTGGCAAAATATAACGAAGAAAACGAACGCAGAATGTTGGACATGCTTTTCCTTGTCACAAAAAAAGGGTAGTCAACCGGCTACCCTAAGTAATTGGAGTTGCAGCGAGGCGACAAGCGATCGAGACCCCAGGAGCATAGTTCACCTATGTGACTGGGGCGAGGTTGCGTAGTCAACAAAGCTGCAGCTTCAAGAACGACGGGTAGATCTACTTAACGCGCATACCTGGCGTCGCACCATCATCTGGTGTTAGCAGGAAAATATCACTGCCACCAGGGCCTGCGGCCATCACCATGCCTTCGGACATGCCAAACCGCATTTTACGTGGTGCTAAGTTGGCAACCATCACTGTCAGTCGGCCTATGAGCTGCTCAGGCTGGTACGCAGATTTAATACCGGCAAAGACCTGACGGGTTTCATTGCCTAAATCCAGTTGCAGTTTCACCAGCTTGTCTGCGCCTTCCACATGTTCAGCGTTGATGATACGCGCGACACGTAAATCCAGCTTGGCAAAGTCATCAATGCTGATGGTTTCGCCAATAGGCTCAATGGCGCTTGCTGCAGAATCGGCCGCAGGAGCTGCTTTTGGTTCCGCAGCCGCATTAGCCACTGGGGCAGCAGCTGTAGGCTGTAGATTTTCTTTTGAGCCTTCGACCATAGCTTCTACCTTGGTCATTTCTACACGTTGCATCAGTGGCTTAAACACATTGATGCTGTGATTGGTTAAAGCGGTCTGATAAGTTGACCAGCTTAATTCGGCGTTTAAAAACAGTTCCACTTCTTTGGCCATGGCCGGCAGCACTGGTTTTAAGTAGTGCATTAAAACGCGGAACAGGTTAATGCCCATGGAGCAGACCAAATGCGCTTCGGTTAAGGTCGCTTCATTTTTTGCTAGCACCCAAGGCGCTTTGGCGTCAATGTATTGGTTGGCTTTATCGGCCAGCGCCATAATTTCGCGGATAGCACGGGCAAATTCACGTTTCTCAAAGCTTTCGGCAATAGTTTCGCCAGCGGCTGTGAACTCTGCTAATAATGCAGGTTCTACAATCTCGGCACTTAACTTGCCATCGAATTTTTTGCTGATAAAGCTGGCACAACGGCTGGCGATATTCACCACTTTGCCGACTAAATCCGCATTCACTTTTTGCGCAAAATCTTCCAGATTTAAGTCTAAGTCTGTGATATTACTGGTCAGTTTAGACGCAAAGTAATAACGCAGATACTCTGGGTTTAAATGCTCAAGATAAGTACGGGCTTTGATAAAGGTGCCGCGCGACTTAGACATTTTAGCGCCATTGACAGTAACAAAACCGTGGGCATAGACAGAGGTCGGTTTACGGTAACCTGCGCCATCTAACATAGCGGGCCAGAACAGACTGTGGAAATAGATAATATCTTTGCCGATAAAGTGGTAAATCTCAGCCTCTGAGTCTTTTTGCCAGAACTGGTCAAAGTTCACGCCTGTTTTATCACAGTAGTTTTTAAAGCTGGCTAAGTAGCCGATAGGCGCGTCCAGCCAGACATAAAAAAACTTGCCAGGAGCGCCTGGGATTTCAAAACCAAAATAAGGCGCGTCGCGGCTGATGTCCCATTGCTGTAGGCCTTCAGTAAACCATTCTTGCAGTTTGTTCGCCATTTCGTCCTGCAGTGAACCGCTGCGGGTCCAGTCTTTTAGCATTTGTTCAAAAGCAGGCAGGTCGAAGAAATAGTGTTCGCTGTCTTTTAACACAGGGGTAGCGCCTGAAACCACAGAACGTGGGTTTTTCAGCTCCACCGGGCTGTAAGTCGCGCCGCAGGAGTCACAGCTGTCGCCGTTTTGATCTGTAGTACCACATTTAGGGCAGTCGCCTTTAACAAAACGGTCCGGCAGGAACATCTGTTTTTCCGGGTCAAACAGCTGGCTGATGGTTTTGCGTTTGATATAACCACCTTGATCCAGCTTGGTATAAATCTCACTGGCAAACTGCTTGTTTTCTTCGCTATGCGTGCTGTGGTAATTATCAAAGCCTATTAAAAATTCGGCAAAATCAGCCTGATGTTCTTTGGCGGTCTGAGCAATCATCTGTTCAGGCGTTAAACCCAGCTGCTGGGCCTTGAGCATAATTGGCGTGCCATGAGCATCGTCCGCACAGACGTAATAACACTGATGACCACGGGCTTTTTGGAAACGGGACCAGATGTCAGTCTGAATATATTCCAGCATATGGCCTAAGTGAATGGGGCCATTGGCATAAGGTAAAGCACTGGTGATAAGAATTTTGCGTTGTGTCATCGATAACTCATAGATATATCACTGAAAAAAGTGACTTAATGATACAATAGCTGGCGTCAAAGCGCACCAGTTCAACAGCAGCAAAGCGCTGAAAAGCTGGCAAAGTGTGCACTAAATACAGTTCGAAGCAATAGAACCAGTTCAGCAACACAGATTGAGTGAGACGATGTGGTTTAAATGGTTTAAAAAAACAGCAGAGCAGCAATCATCCGCTGATGAGATGCCCGAAGTTTTAGCCAAAACTTTGGCTGAATTTCAAAGCAAAGAATTTCCTATGCCGCTGGATACTTTGATTCAGCAAGCCAGTTTTAGTAGCAAACGCAATAGCCTGAGCTTAACGCTGAAATTCCCCTGGGCCTCAGTGGCTGACGAGTTATTGCCTGTACTTCAGCAGGTGCAGCCAGATCTGAAACTGGAACTTCAAAGCGAAAACGCTGCAGAACCAGCCTACCGCAACATCAAGCAGGTGATTTTAGTGGCCTCTGGCAAAGGTGGTGTAGGTAAAAGCACCACTGCGGTCAATCTGGCGGTGGCTTTAGGTTTAGAAGGGGCCAAAGTAGGGCTGCTAGATGCGGATATTTATGGTCCTTCCATTCCGACCATGCTTGGGTTAACGGATGCAAAGGCAGAATCACCGGATGATAAACATCTGTTGCCAAAACAAGCGGCTGGTATTTATCTGCAGTCTATAGGTTTTTTAGTCGACCCTGCACAAGCTTCGGTCTGGCGTGGCCCTATGGCCAGTCAGGCCTTATTGCAGCTTTTAAATGAAACCCTGTGGCCGGATTTGGATTATTTGATTGTCGACATGCCGCCTGGTACAGGTGATATCCAGTTGACGATGTCGCAAAAACTACCGGTGACAGGGGCAATAATTGTGACTACACCGCAGGATGTGGCTTTGGCTGACGCACAAAAAGCCATTTCGATGTTTCGCAGCGTGAATATTCCAGTGCTTGGACTGGTAGAGAACATGAGTTTTTACCAGTGCAGTCACTGCGGTGAAATCGACGATATTTTTGGTACCAACGGTGGCCTGGAATTGGCTGAACGTTATCAGGTGCCTGTGCTGGGGCAGTTACCCTTACAAAAACAAATACGCCAGTCCTGTGATGCCGGAACGCCTTTCGTACTGAATCCAGCCGAAAGCGGTACTGGTTTTTACCGGGCTATAGCACGACAACTGAGCTTTGCTTTATATTGGAACTCCCAACATCAGCAAGCTAAGCAACCCGACATTATTTTTACGGATGATTAACCATGAGATTGTGTGACCGCGACATTGAAGCCTATATCGAAGCAGGCAAGATCCAAATTACGCCACGGCCAACACCAGACATGATCAGCGGTGTTAGCGTGGATATTCGCTTAGGCCATAAATTCCGTACTTTTCGCGCTTATGCCGCGCCTTTTATTGATTTAAGTGGCCCGCGTGAAGAAGTGGATTTAGCGCTGAATTCGGTGATGAGTGATGAAATTGTATTGTCCGATGACGAAGCCTTTTTTCTGCACCCTGGTGAACTGGCCTTGGCTATTACGCTCGAATCTGTCACCTTGCCTGCTGACATAGTTGGTTGGCTGGATGGCCGTTCTTCCTTAGCACGTTTGGGTTTAATGGTGCATGTGACAGCGCATCGTATCGATCCGGGTTGGTCTGGCAATATAGTACTGGAGTTTTATAACAGTGGTCGTTTACCGCTGGCGCTCAGACCCAACATGAAAATTGGTGCTTTAAACTTTGAAACCATGACAGGTGAAGCAGCTCGCCCCTACAACAAAAGGGTGGATGCCAAGTATCAACAACAGACTGGAGCTGTGGCCAGCCGTATCAGTCAGGATGATCAGAGCTAAAAACTCCTGCGTTGTTCGGCAGAGTTTGAGTTTATTAGCCCAGAAATGAAAAAGCCCATACAAAAGTGGTATGGGCTGAAGCAATAAAGCAAAAATGAAGCGGGGTAATTATGCAATATATCTGCATAGCTTCGCAACCTGGCTTTAGTGGATTTTTTCATTTTTTTACATATCTGTTGAATACTTAGTTAGAAAAACAGAATTTTTTAGTGAACTTACAAGGCGGTTTGAGAGCTTTACCTCAGATTGCATACAGGAGTTAGCCATGCAACCCGCCAGTTTTATCCGTTTGTTTAGTTTGGCTGCCATCTGGGGGTCTTCATTTTTGTTTATGAGAATTGCTGTAGGCACTTTAGGGCCGGCAGCATTAATGACTGGCAGAGTGCTACTTGCAGCGTCTTTTTTAGGTCTTATGGGCTGGTTTTTGAAAAAGCAGCAACTGGATTTAAAAAATAACTGGAAGCACTTTTTTATTCTTGGCTTTTTTAACTCCGCTTTCCCCTTTCTTTTGTTTGCCTATGCTGCGCAAACCTTAACGGCATCGGTGTTGTCTGTGCTTAATGCCACAGCTCCTATCTGGGGGGCTTTGATTGGCATCATAGTGTTTCGGCAAGCTTTAACTTTGCGAATTGTAACTGGCTTGGTGCTTGGTATCAGCGGTGTGGCTATTTTGGTGGGTTTTGATGCTGTAGTACTGGAACCTGGCGCTTTAGTGGCAGTATTTTGCGCTGCTGGTGCTGCTTTTTGTTACGGTGTTGCCACGCACTATACCCGTTTAGCGAAAACGGTGGCACCTTATACTAATGCACATGGCAGCATGTGGACTTCGACATTAATGCTGGCTCCGGTGATGCTGTTGTTTCCAATACAGAGTGATATCAGCCTGAATGTCGCTGCTGCAGTTTTAGCTTTGGGTGTGCTTTGTACCGGGGTTGCATATTTACTCTACTTCCGTTTAGTGCAAGATGAAGGGGCTACTCCGGCTTTAACTGTCACCTTTTTAATACCTGTATTTGGCGTATTCTGGGGCCATGTGTTTTTAAACGAAACTCTGGGCTGGCACACTTTTGTTGGAGTAGCAGTAGTGATCACTGGCACATCTTTGGTGACGGGT
>NZ_JAIWOI010000261.1 GCF_020217005.1 Rheinheimera sp.
TTTAAACCTTCAGCACTGTTTAAAGTCAAAGCATAACAACTGTTGCTGCACATTCAGAAGCTGTTCAGGCAATACTTGCTATAACCTGATGCAAGCTGGTGATGAATGCATCAGTGGAAAATTTTTTTGAAGTGTGGCGTCGGATCTCGCGACACTTTCATCCATAGATCCGGGTTTTAGCGGCCACAAAAGTGGCAGGAGCTTATGATGCGTGCCCTGATGAAATGCTTACCTTTGCTTTCAGTGGCTTTGTTTCCAGCCTTGTTAGTTGCCCCAGCGGCAGCACAACAGACCGCTAGTGCAGGTAGCACTGTGCAAAGTTTTAGTCAGGCTGAGCTGGACGCGATGCTTGCACCTGTAGCTTTGTACCCGGACACAGTGTTGTCGCATCTGCTTATTGCCTCTACTTATCCGCTGGAGATCATTAAAGCCAACAGATGGGTGGAAGAGCACCCAGGTTACAGTGCTGAAAAAGCTCTGGATGAAGTTGAAGATATGGATTGGGATCCAAGTGTCAAGGCTCTTGTTCCTTTCCCGCAACTGTTGGAGCGTATGAGTGATGATATTGATTGGACTCAGCGTTTAGGTGATGCCTTTTTAGGGCAGGAAGCGCAAGTTATGACCAGCATTCAGACCCTGCGTACTAAAGCTTATGCTTCAGGTAATCTGGATAAACAGCAGCATATAAAAGTGGTGAGGGAAGAAAAAACTATCATCATTGAACCTGCTTCACCACAAGTGGTTTATTTACCCTATTATGACCCACAAATTGTCTATGGCCCTTGGTGGTGGCGCAGTTATCCGCCTGTGTATTGGCACGTACCAGTAGGGTATTCTGTATATCGTGGATTCTCCTGGGGTATTGGTATTCAGATAGCACCAGGTTTTTATTTCAGCAGCTTCCACTGGCCACGCCGGCAAATTGTGGTGATCGATCATCATCATCACTGGCGTGACCCTTATTACTATCGCAGCCACCAGATTATTGAGCATCGGAACTCTCATCACTGGCAGCACAACCCGCATCACAGACGTGGTGTCAGTTATCATGCAGGTTATCAACCGACCCGCGAATTTAGTGGCAGCCGGAGCTACCACAATAAAGAACAACAACGCGAGTGGGCAGCGCAAACCCGTGAAGACAAGGGTTATGCACCTGAAAGGAAACTACATCATGAAAAAGAACAGCGTTTTTCTGACAAAGATCGTCAATTTGAACGCAACAAAAAGGCAGAGGATTTAATAAGGCGTTCAAAGGACCAACCTCAGCGCGCTCAGGTTGAGCCGGAGAACCCGCGGCAATTTACAGATCCTAGTCAGGAATTAAGGCGTGATCTGATAAAAAATCGTGACCAACAGAAGCTTGACAGAACCGAACAACAAGTACGGCAAGACATGCCGCGCCCGGAGCGTACCTATCAGTCAACGCGCACTGAACAAGCAAAATTTGAGCGCCCATTACGACAACCTACTGTTGAACAACCAAGGGTAGAGCGTAGTTATCAGCAGCCCCGGGTTGAACAACCAAGGGTAGAGCGTAATTATCAGCAGCCCCGGGTTGAACAACCAAGGGTAGAGCGTAATTATCAGCAGCCCCGGGTTGAACAACCAAGAGTAGAGCGTAATTATCAGCAGCCCCGGGTTGAACAACCAAGGGTAGAGCGTAGTTATCAGCAGCCCCGGGTTGAACAACCAAGGGTAGAGCGTAGTTATCAGCAGCCCCGGGTTGAACAACCGAGGGTAGAGCGCAGTTATCAGCAGCCCCGGGTTGAACAACCAAGAGCACAAAGCAGAGCAGTTCGCAGAGAAATCGAATAGAAGCTGTTGATATATCAAAAGGCAGCACTTGCTGCCTTTTGCATTATTTAATCCTAACTAAAATAAGGACAGCACAATGAATGTCATGATAAAACCAGTTGTTAATGTCACGCTGTTGTTTACATTAGTGCTGAGCTCATGTTTTGTTTCAGCTCAATCCCCAGCCTTGAAAGAACAAATTGAAAGTATAGTGGCAGGAAAAAAGGCAACAGTGGGTGTAGCTGTGTGGGGACCAGATGATTTGGAACCCTTACTGATCCAGCCTTTTGAAAAGTTCCCGATGCAAAGTGTATTCAAGCTACATTTAGCTATGCTGGTGTTACATCAGGTTGATCTGGGAAAAATGGAATTAAGTCAGTCGATAACAGTAAAACGTGCTGAAGTTTTACAAAATACCTGGTCACCTATGATGAAAGAGCATAGTGGTGATGAGTTTGTCGTTACCCTACAGCAACTGCTGCAGTATTCAGTATCCCATAGCGACAATGTGGCTTGTGATTTATTGTTTGAATTAGTTGGCGGACCTTCAGCTCTGCATACTTATATTCAGTCCATTGGTATCAAAGAGACCGAAGTAGTAGCTAATGAAGCACAGATGCATGCAGATGATCAGATCCAATATAAAAACTGGACATCTATGAAAGGCGCTGCGCAAATACTGCAAAAGTTCGAACAAAAAGAACTTCTTTCTAAAACGTCTCAGGCTTTGCTGTGGCAGTGGATGGTCGAGACAACCACTGGGCCAAAACGTTTAAAAGGTTTATTACCGGTTAATACCGTAGTGGCTCATAAGACGGGCTATTCGGGGATACGAGCAGGAAAAACTGCAGCGACCAACGATGTAGGCGTTATCATATTACCCGACGGTCGCCCATTGCTTGTCGCAGTATTTGTCAAAGACTCCACGGAATCAACGGAGACCAATGAGGGCATTATCGCACGGGTTGCTTTGGCAGCCTATCAGTTCGAATTGAAAAAGCTTTCCGCCGTGAGTCCGGATTAAGCTGTAATAAGCACTATCTTAGCCACTGTTGAAGGGTATAAACTAAAGCCATAGTCAGTAAATGGAGTAGGTTATGCAATTATTAGGTTCAGTGGCTTCACCTTTTGTACGTCGTTTACGTTTAGTCTTGGCGGGACAGCCTTATCAGTTTATTGCGTTAAATATATTTGAGTCGGAAGGCCGTTCCGTTTTAGTGCAGCACAACCCAGCCCGCAAAGTACCAGTCTTAGTGGACGAGCAACAGGTCATTTTTGATTCCGGGGTCATTTACCGTTATTTGGCGCAGAAGCTTGCCATAAAGCCACTGAGCTGGGACCAGGAAAATAGCCTGACCACCATCAACGCATGCACAGATTCTCTGGTCGAGTTGTTACTTTGCAAAAGATCCGGCTTTGATGTGACTGAAGACAAGCTGTTTTTTAATCTGCAGCATGAGCGTATTCATGCCACGCTGGAAGCCTTAGAACAACAAATCAGGGCAGGGCAGTTCGGTCGTTGGGACTATGTCAGTATCAGCTTGTTTACGTTGATTGACTGGGTGTTGTTCCGTGATTTAGTTGACCTGAAACCATTCCCAGTGTTACTGCAGTTCCGAAATGAGCATTTAAACCAGCCAATGGTTGCCGAAACCGATCCGCGTTTAGGCTGATAAAAAGGGCATAGCTCACAATAGTCAGGTACAACCAATGTGAGCTGATGCCCTGTCTTGTTATTCGACGCCGATAAAACCACCGGTTTGGTGTGCCCATAATTGAGCGTAAATTCCGCCTTTGGCGATCAGCTCCTGATGACTGCCCTGTTCGACAATACGCCCCTGGTCCAGCACTATCAGCCTGTCCATTGCTGCTATGGTGGATAAACGGTGTGCTATAGCTATCACTGTTTTACCTATCATCAACTGTGTCAGACTCTGCTGGATTGCAGATTCAACTTCCGAATCCAAGGCTGATGTCGCTTCATCGAGGATTAGGATTGGGGCATTTTTCAATAACACACGAGCTATAGCAATACGTTGTCGTTGACCCCCCGAGAGCTTTACACCTCTTTCACCGACCTGCGCATCATAACCACTGTTGCCCTTAGGATCTGTCAAGTCCTGAATAAAAGCGTCAGCTTCAGCTAAACGAGCTGCGTTGATCATTTCTTCTTCTGTTGCATCCGGACGGCCATACAAAATGTTCTCTCTTACAGTACGGTGCAACAGTGAGGTATCCTGAGTCACCATCGCAATATGGGCCCGCAGGCTCTCCTGAGATACAGTTTTGATATCCTGACCATCAATTAGAATCTGGCCTGAATTGACGTCGTAAAAACGTAACAACAAGTTCACTAAGGTCGACTTACCGGCACCTGAGCGACCTACTAAACCTACTTTTTCACCCGGCTTGATAGACAACTCCAGCCCATCAATTACCGGACCATGTTCAGTTGCGGCTTTGCCGTAATTAAAGTTGAGTTGTTTAAATTCAATCTGGCCCTGAGGTACTTCAATGGCCTTGGCGTCTGGTCTGTCAAGGATCTGCTGAGGCTGAGATAAAGTGGCAATACCGTCGGCCACGGTGCCGATATTTTCAAACAGCGCACTGACTTCCCACATGATCCACTGCGACATACCGTTTAAACGCAATGCCAGGCTGACAGCTATCGCAATTGAACCCACTGTAACTGCATTAACGGACCACAGCCATATAGCCAGCGTAGCAATAGAAAACACCAACAGATAGTTCAGGCCTTGTACACAGATATTCAGCCAGGTCGCTAGTCGCATTTGTTTATACACAGGCACTAAAAATAGTTGCATGCTGTCCCTGGCATATTCAGATTCACGGGCTGTATGAGAGAAGAGTTTGATAGTGCTGATGTTTGTGTAACTGTCGACTATCCTGCCTGTCATTTCGGAGCGGGCGTCGGCTTGCTGAGTGGCAACCTGTTTCAGTCTGGGTACAAAATAAAATTGAATAGCAGTGTAAATTAATAACCAGGCAACCATAGGTAATACCAAGCGCCAGTCTGAATCTGCGATGAGGTACAACATAGATCCAAAATACACTAAGACATAGACCATCACATCCAGCAATTTGGTTGCTGTCTCCCGCACCGCAAGTGCTGTTTGCATCACTTTGGTAGCAATACGGCCGGCAAATTCATTCTGGTAGAATCCCAGGCTTTGTTTTAATAAGTAGCGGTGCGCAAGCCAGCGGATCGACATTGGGTAGTTGCCCAATATAGTTTGATGAATAAGAGCAGAGTGGAAAAATACCAAGCCAGGCAAGACGACCAGCATCACCACGGCCATGGTAATTAAGGTATCCTTTTCTTCTTGCCAGAAAGTGTCAGGGTTTTTATGAACCAGCCAGTCTACCAATTGGCCCATATAGCCAAACAAAGATACTTCCAGCGCAGCTAAGAGTGCTGTGGCTATGGACATAAGGACAAGTGGCAGCACCATACCTTTACTGTAGTGCAAGCAAAATGCAAATAAGCCTTTAGGCGGCTGGGTTGGCTCGTCATCAGGGAAAGGTTTGGTTAATCGTTCAAAAAAGCCCAGCATAATATTCCTCAAAGGCGACGAAAAAGGTGGCTATTGTACGACAAAGTCTAAGCTGCGCATGTAACTATTTGATGAAAGCCTCATTTCAAGCGGCGGGAACTATCCCTACCTGCAGCCTCTATACGCTTTTATGTGACCAGATGGACGCAGATTGTTGAAAATAAATACAAAAAAATATGAAAAAACCAAAAGTTCCAATCGTATGTTAACTCAGCAGCTTAGAATGTTACTTGTTCTTTAAATGGGTAAATTACGGAAAATCTATAACTTAGCTTTGATTTAGTTGGCTTGCAAAGGCCAGCAAGCTTTCTACACTCAGCATATAGAGTACCCGAATCAGGGTGGTTGTCTCATCTGACAGGAGTGTTGAAATGGATGCCAAAGAAATACTGGTAGATATCAAGCAAGCGGAATTGCAAACGGAGCTGGTCCTGGATGCTGGTAAAGAATTGGACAGAGCAATCAGGCAATTGCATGAGTGGTCTGAAGACTGGGACTGCCAGCGTAGAGCTTGTCAGGACATTTATGATGCAGTGCACCTCATTCTGATCCACAGCCACCAGCTGTCACGGATTTTCTGGCCTGCCAAATGTTGTGGTGAGTTGGGGTTGGATATCTGCCACAAAGCCATGGCTTTAAGAGAGGAAATACACTTACCGGATCTACAGCACCCACTGCGCAATGAAGCTTTGTGGCGTCACGCCGGAGAGTTTGATCATTCAGTGCGTGACAAAGGAGCAACGCGCCGCTATAGCGCTCATCATTTGACCAGTTTTAATCAGGTTATTACCTGGATGGACAACGAAGCTATGTTCTGTTGGCTTGAACCTTCTACGAAGATTTTTGTTTTTCATTCAGAGGAATTTGCCTTAACAGATCTGCTTGATGCAGTACAGCAACTCCAGCACAATATTCGACAATATCTAAAGAAGTTACAACAGCCAAATCTGAATCTGGCACGTTTAGACTTTTATCATTATGAAAAGCAGTGGGCGAATTAACGACCTGTTTCAGCAAATTATTAGTGTTTGGTTAGCCTGATAAAGCCATAACTTTGGACACTTTGCACTTTGTTTTTTTGCAGCCCTTCAGCCACTTCAGCCTGAAAATCTTCAACATACAAGTGCAGGTCATCCTGAAATTGCTCATCGAGTTTGTTACGTTCAATAAGCTCGACTGTTCTTTGCACTTCAAAAGCCTGCATGCAAAGTTTGTGAGCTCGTTGTTCCATTTGTTGAGCTACCCTGAGTTCAATTTCGTCCAGCGTAAAATTGCGGCAGATCCTGTTATAACAATACAGACCAACCAACAGCAATAATGCCATGACTAATAAGGACAAAAATTCGATCATATAACCATTCCTTTCTTATCGGCGCGCATATCCTTGACTAGCCAAAGCATCGCAAACGGCACCACTGAAATATTTATAGAGACAATGACATATTTGTAGATAGCTAATAATAGATCTGTTTCGAACACAACTCTGTCTGCGTAACGCATGAGTTGCAATGCACACAAACTTAAAAAACAAAACATGATATAGCGGGTGAGTTTGCTTGCTGGAAGCTGATAGGCAGAATGTATTTTGTATATAAACCATATGCAAATCACTTCGATAAAGGCCCAGGTTACGTACCACAAGGATGCACCTAGGGCTCTGTTACTAATCGCAAGATCCATGACAAATGGTTGTAACTGGTCCATCAACAGGTTTCCTAAAACCCATACAGTTAAAGCAATTCTGGACGATATCTCTAGTTTGTAAATAAAAGATACAACAAGAAGGAGCAGACAAATTAGCCAAAAAAACCTATCTAAGTTGTATGCAAAATCGCCCACAGACTCGATCTCTATACAAGATTATTTATAGGAGGTTCATTTCCTGAGCCGCTACCAAGAGTTTTAATGATCGGAGGTTCATTGCCTGAGCCACTACCAAGAGTTTTAATGATCGGCGGTTCATTGCCTGAGCCACTACCAAGAGTTTTAATGATCGGAGGTTCATTACCCGATCCACTGCCCAAAGTCTCTGCCGCCAGCTTAGCTTTTGCTTCAGCGGACAATGTCACAGTGTCTGTAGCTACAGGAGCCGAAGTTGTTGTGGTTTTGCTTGGAGTAGCGGGTGCAGCAGTTGGCGTTGCAGATGCGCTAGTGGTCCCTGTGGTATTCAGATTGACTTGCATAACCTTTCCTTACTGTTGTCACTAAATCAGAAAACCAATGTACACGAACTTTTTGTAAAAAAGCTAATTTTTTTTAACTAGTGAGAAATACCTGGTTGGATAAGTGTTGTGCGAAGAGGATTATTGGCAATAAAAAAACCTGCTGTAAAAGCAGGTTAATTTAAATGGTCGGTACGAGAGGATTTGAACCTCCGACCCCTGACACCCCATGACAGTGCGCTACCAAGCTGCGCTACGTACCGACGTTGGGCCTTATACTACTGCTTTACGTTATAAATGCAATGCCCCTTGGTTTGACTGCGTTTTTTTTGTTCGCTTTGAGCTACTACAGGTTAATTACCGAGCGCAAGTTCTACCCATTGCTGATAAACAGGGATAGCCAGCAGCACATTCACCGGGAAAGTGATACCTAAAGATGCCATCATTGCCAGCCCTATATTGGCGTCTGGTATGCTGGCGCGCACTGCAGCTGGCGCTGCGATGTAAGAAGCACTGGCCGCTAAAGTGGTTAAAACCAATAATGAACCTTGAGGTAAATCCAACAGTAACCCAAAAGCCAGTCCTAAAGCTCCTAAGGCAAATGGTGCTAAGCCAGCGAATAACATTAAACGCCAATGCTTTAGTGGCAGCGGGTTGCAAACCTTGGCTGTACAGAGTCCCATTTCCAGTAAGAACAGCGCGAGCATAGTTTTAAAGCCGCCAATTAAAGCTGGGGCTATAGGCTCTAATCCTTCCGGACCATAGAGATAACCAATGAGGACTCCTCCGCCGAGCAGCAATACGCCGCGACTGGTCAGGGCTTCACGCCAGATATGAGCTTGTTTACCCTGGCCTTTGAGCGCGCCATACAGGCCCAGCATAATGACTATAGCCGGCAACTCAAGCATAACCAGATAGAGCGTGGTTTCAGGTAATAATGGCAAACCTGATTTCTCTGCAAAAGCCAGTACTACGGCGAAAGTACCTGCACTGACTGAACCGTAATGCGCTGCGATACTGACGGAGTCTGAGTTACTTAGTTGGATCAGATAGCGTAAAACCGGATAGGCTAATAACGGAATTATTAAGCCCAATGCCGCTACCGCCAACAGGTCTGGCACCATACCGCTATGGGCCTGACCATGGAGTGCCATACCGCCTTTAAGACCCAGTACCAGCATCAACAAAATAGACAAAGTTTCATAGATTGACTGAGGAACTTTTAAATCGGACTTTAATAAGCCAGCGATAAGGCCAAAGGCAAAAAACGCGATCACAATATCAGGCATAACTGAACTCCCTAGTTGTTATTGGCTGGCGATTTTGCCCTTCTTTGGGTATATTGGATAATTAATTGTTTGCCACTTTAATATTGATAATCATCTATGGATGTGCGGCATTTAAGTTTTAGATTATTACAGGTCTATGTTCAGGTTGTACGCTTGGCTTCTGTCTCAGCTGCTGCACGGTTGTTGCATTTAACCCAACCTACGGTGTCTTTACAGCTTAAAAAGCTGACAGAGGAAGTAGGGCAACCTTTGCTTGAATACCGTGAGGGTAAAGTCCATACCACTTATATCGGGGACGCATTATTTCAGGCTGCATCTGATGTTCTGAGCCGTTTTGATGATTTTTCCGCTTTATTAGAAGAAGCCAAAGGTGGGCGTAGTGGTACTTTAAGTTTAGGTATAGTCACCACAGCTAAATATGTAATGCCCACTATTCTCGGTGCATTTGATAAAGCCAATCCAAAAATTGCGGTCACCTTAAACGTGGGTAACAGAGCCCATATTCTGAACCGCTTTGGTCATCAGGATGACGATTTGTATCTGTTTAGCCAGCCACCAAGTGGGGAGTTGGTCCAGGCTTGTCGTATTATTAAAAACCCGTTGCAACTGATAGCGCCTGCGGATCACTGGGCATCGCGTTATTGCCTTGAAGGAGGTGAGCTGGATTTTTCCGCACTAAAAAACGAAAGGTTTTTAATGCGTGAGCCAGGCTCTGCCACCCGGATGCAATTTGAATCCTGGTTGAGCAGTCAAGGCGTGGAGTTATCAAAAACGATGCAAATCGAAAGTAACGAAGCGATTCGATTAAGTGTGGCCAGTGGACTCGGGCTGGCCGTGTTATCAACATACACTTTAGATCAGCATTCTGAGCAATTTAGCCGGTTGAAAGTCAAAGGTTTTCCGCTGAACAGTCATTGGTATCTGGTGGCGCGCAAAGATAAACGATTGAGTGCATCCGCCAGACGGCTTATCCAGTTTATTGCGCAGCATCTGACTGATTGTATCGAATCGCAGTGGGTGGTCGATGACATAGCTGAGCTCCCACTGCACTTTTTCCCCTCTGTTGATTAGAAAGAAGGGGGCATCAACTCTTATTGTAACCTACGGCCAAAGCTGACCGAATAGGCGACAGGGCGGGTTTGCAATACAGGATCTGCTGTGGCTGTGATGCCTTTGG
>NZ_JAIWOI010000262.1 GCF_020217005.1 Rheinheimera sp.
TCAGCAACAACGGATTAAACATTTGTTTGTCCCATGCCGCTGTGTCCGCAGGAACAGCATCCAATCTGATGGTACCGAGATCAACAATGCGTCTGTCGTCTGGCCAGGTTTTACTGCCGTCGAGTAAAGGATCGCCTTCGTTAGGCAGTTGAGCTTGCAGGCTAAACTCCACTGGAGTTTTTACTACTCTTTGTTTGATTTCATCCATCAGAAAATCTGGCGCGACTTTTTTTGCGGCTTCATCTGACAAATAGTTGGCTCCTGCTTTTGGCACTATGCGATAGCGAAAATGTTGTTGAACCCCTTTGTCATTTTCAAAAATAAAGCTGTTTACGCCAAAAAATGATTGATTAGCAAAACTGGCTGGCACAGGTTTAGGCGTTTGAACAAAAGTAAGAGCGGCCGGGTGACTTTGTAAAAAATTCTCAAGCTTAGTCGGTTTATTAGTATCCGTTGCATTAGTTTTAATCGCGGTTAACAGCTCCAGAAACTCTTCAGGTGTCGCTACGGGAAAGCCGTTATAGGAAATGCTGACAATGTCGGTTGAATTATTGTCGGGCAAAGTGAAACGTATAGCCATGCCATTGGGGCGGGCATGAGGGTCGGCATCTGGTAAATTTGGCACGCCAGTGGCGTTAGAGAAGCGCACTGTCACTGGTACTGTCTGGCTGAAATGGGCCGCACTACTGTAGTTTTTTGCTTCCGCCGATGGCGTGAAACTGCCGGAGACTATAGCACCTTTAGCGTGATTAGCGCGAAAGCCTTTGTGTGGCCCCTGAGCCAATTCAGTCAACGTATCCACTAACTTCACCGCGACATTGCCGTTGTCTTGCGCTTGTAATGGCAGGCAGCTAATCGCTATTAAACTTAAAGTGCCCTTTATTAAACCTTTTGTCATGACCTTAACCTTTTAAGTAAAACGAACCTGAACACAGCCTTTGCTCTGAGCAAACACATCGCTAAATGCAGGTTCTGCTGCTAAAAATGAGTGGTTAGAAGAAACTCATTCAAACAGCACTGCCGCCGCGTCACTTTGCAACAACTGTTGAACCACGATGAATTCCGCTTTGAGTATGGTCAGTATTCTTCAGCCTTGCCATTTTCTGATTGCGTCCTTTGGCAAGCAGTTGCATTATGCTGGCTCCCGATATTGATGGAAGTCTGTATGTCTTTATGGATCCCTTTTACCCTTTTGGCTGCTTTTATGCAGGCCATGCGTAATGCATTCCAAAAGCAACTAAGTAAAGATGTGCCTGTAATGGGCGTAACTTTAGCCCGTTTTGTCTACGCCGGTCCTTTAGCATTACTTTATCTATTAGGGCTTTATCAGTGGCAAGAGTATGAAATGCCACATTTCAACCCGTGGTTTGTGTTTTACGTTGTTGCCGCGTCTGCGATGCAAATTTTGGCGACCGCTCTTATGGTGATGTTATTCCAGCTTAAAAATTATGCAATAGGAGTGGGGCTCGCAAAAAGTGAGGCTATTTTGGCGGCTATTGTTGGAGTGATGTTTTTCGGTACTTACATCAGTCCGTTAGGTTGGTGTGGTGTTTTTATCGGAGGCGTCGCTGTATTTTTGTTAACAGGCGCGACCAGCATTCAATCATTGTCCGCTAAAACACTGGCTTTGGGTTTAGGCAGTGGTTTAGCTTTTGCGCTGACCTCTTTGTGGGTGCGCGAAGCCAGTCTGACACTTGAACTGCCTTTTTTACCCGCAGCAGCCTGGGTGTTGTTTTTTGTGATTACCACCCAAACCCTGGTGTTGCTGGCGTATTTGGCTCTGAATGATAAAACAACCTTAGTTAAACTGTGGCAAAAACCACAACTTACGTTAGCTACTAGTTTTACCAGTTGTCTGGGGTCTTTGGGATGGTTTACTGCAATGAGCTTACAGGCGGTGGCTTATGTCAAAACTCTAGGGCAGGTAGAAGTGTTGTTTACACTGCTTATTTCTGTGCTGGTACTTAAAGAAAAACTCAAAAGTCAGGATCTGCTGGGGCTGGGCTTAATTGTAGTCGCGGCTGTATTGGTGATGTGGGCTTAATGTTGAATGCAGTACAAAAGTAAACATGGTGTATATTATTTAAGTAATTTGTAACAAACCTGAGGTAATCTTGTTTTTCTCTGTTCGAAAAGCAGAGTCAATACAGATGGAAGGAAGTAAATCCTCCCTGTATAACAAGAACTTAGGGGTTTATAATGAAACAGATCACAACCTTAACACTGTTTGTGGCAGCGCTTTTAACCTGCAGTAGTTATGGCAATGTGCTGATCAGCGAGGTGTTGTACGACGCTCCGAATAACGACAGTACAGAAGAGTTCGTTGAGCTGTATAACAACAGCTGTACAGCCATTAATCTGCAAGGTTATAGCCTGCAGGATAATGGCGGCAGTTTTAATTTATCAGGTACGGTGGCACCACGCAGTTATTTTCTGGTGGCAAAAAGTAGCGCGGCCATGCAAAACCTGTATGGCAAAACACCGCAACTTGCTGGTTTAACCCTGGCATTTGGTAACAGCGGTGATTACGTTAAGTTAAGGAACGGCAGCAGTGAAATTGACTCTGTGGGCTGGGAGAATGGCTTATTCGGCTGGTCCATTAATGCAGTTGATAAATCCATTAGCCGCATTTCCAGCAACGACACCAATACAGTGTCAGACTGGGGGGTGTCGGGCAACTACGGTAACCCCGGTACCGGTGTATTTACCGCCGGTTGCAGTGGAGGTGGTGATACAGGAGGCAGTACAGATCCTGTTGTTAATCAGCCGACTTATTACGCTGCAGCTTTGGGAAAATCAGGCTCTGAACTTAAAGCTGCATTAAATAACATCTTACGTGGCCATGTCCGTCTAACTTATAGCCAGGTTTGGGATGCGATTTCCTATACAGATGAAGATCCAAACAACAGCAATAATGTGATCCTGCTGTACGCTGGCCGTTCAGAGGCGAAAAGCTTCCGTGCTGGCCAAACTAATTCATTGGATGCCTGGAACCGCGAGCATGTCTGGGCGAAAAGCCACGGTTTCCCCAATGAAAGCCAATATGCCTATACAGATATCCATCACCTGCGACCTGCGGATGTGTCTATTAACTCCAGTCGCGCTAACAAAGACTTTGATTTGGGCGGTACGGCTTTGGCCGAATCGCCTGAAAACAAAACTGACAGTGATAGCTTTGAACCACGTAATGCGGTCAAAGGTGACGTGGCCCGTATGATG
The DNA here is from genome assembly GCF_020217005.1 of Rheinheimera sp. Taxonomy (GTDB): domain Bacteria; phylum Pseudomonadota; class Gammaproteobacteria; order Enterobacterales; family Alteromonadaceae; genus Pararheinheimera. The sequence goes on from NZ_JAIWOI010000262.1 coordinate 3,220, forward strand.
TTTTATATGGATGTGCGCTACGAGGGTAGTGATGACACAGGCACTCCAAACCTGATTTTACGTAACTTTGCCCCGACCGGAAGTTCAGCTCCAGAGATGGGTAAACTATGTGTATTGCTGCAATGGCATTTACAAGACCCAGTGGATAGTTTTGAGACCCGTCGTAATAACCGAATTTATGAATGGCAACAAAACCGCAATCCATTTATTGATAATCCACAATGGGCACAGTCGATTTATGGAGCCAGTTGTGGCCTCTAATTGCTGATCTAACGCCAAGCTACTTTTCGAAGGAAAAGCAGCTTGGACTGTGTCGGGGGGCAGGCTAGAATGGGGCAACTTAAAAAAAGCGTTTAAGCGCTTGCTTATGGAGCATCTATGAAGCCTGAAACCCTGTTGCAGCAGTTGCAGCACTCCCATGATTTTTTAAAACTCAGCCTGAACTATCCGGATTTTTTACCTTTTGCCTGCTACCAACTGGAAAATGGCACAGAAATTCAGATCTGGGATACTGGTGTGATGTATTGCCAACCCAGACTTTGCGGTCAGCAAGACATAGTACTGAGCAGCGGAGTACATGGTAATGAAACCGCGCCAATTGAGCTTTGTTCGCAACTGTTGAACGAAGTGTTAAGTGGCAAACTACAACTGACAGAGCGGCTACTGTTTATATTTGGCAATCCTCCAGCTATTAATGCCGGTGTCAGGGAGATCCAGGATAACCTCAATCGTTTATTCTCCGGACACCACAGCAAAGAGCCTGGTGTACAAAGTGCAGAACGTGAGCGGGCAAAAAAATTAGAAGCCTATGTGCTGAAGTTTTTTGATGACGCTCCGACTGGTTTACGTGAGCGTAAACTCTATGACTTACATACCGCCATACGGGGATCCCGATTTGAAAAGTTTGCTGTGTATCCATTTTTACATGGCGCGGACTGGAGCAAAAACCAGTTTGAGTTTTTAAAAGCCTGTGGCGCGAACACAGTGCTTTTAATGCAAACGCCAGCCAGTACGTTCAGCTATTTTGCAGCCCAAAGCTGTAAAGCGCATGGTTTCACCATAGAGCTTGGTAAAGCCCGGCCTTTTGGTCAAAACGACATGAGTCGCTTTGCCGAAGCTGATGCTGCGATCAGAGCTTTGATATCTGGTGGTGACACTGTTACAACTGAGTTTAGTGAAGCAGACTTTAATCTGTACGAAGTACGTCGTTCTATCAACAAGTCCACTGAGGCTTTTAAGCTGCATTTTGCGGATAACATCGAAAACTTCAGTTCATTTGAGGTCGGCACTTTGCTTGCCAGTGATGCAGGTGTTGAATACAAAGTGGAAGTCGAGGGTGAAGCTATTATTTTTCCTAACCCCAAGGTCGCTGTCGGCCAACGTGCAATGTTGATGGTAAAACCTGTTTCTGTGGCAGGAAAAGTCAGTTAAACCGCAGTTTTGTATTTTTTGCAGTACAAAAACTCTGACAGCTGGCCTTGCTTTAGTGCATGGACCAGCTGTTTTTATTTGAGTCTCTGGTTGCAATGCAGTTTACGTAAAGGTAAAGTTGCGGCCGAAAATAATAAGAAAACAACTAAACTTAAAAAGCACGTAAAACAAAAATAATGGTCAGGGCAAACGGGGAAACGCAATAAATTGACGAAGAGTGGTCATCAAGCCACCGCGCGTTTATACCCTGGTAACTTGAAGTTGCGGCGAGACGACAAGCTGTTGAGATCACAGGAGCATAGTAAAATCCATGCGACTGAGGCGAGAGGATGCTGTCAACAGAGCTGCAGCTTCAGGTGCGACAGGTATAACCTTTTGTCACAGTCTGACGGATACAACCAAAAGAGACACCTATGACTAACCCCAATAACGCAACCATCTCTACAGTGCACACAGCTGAGTTTACCAGCGGTCACGCGTTACAAATTCCCACGCTGCGCATCCTGCAGGATGACGGCTCTTTGTACCCAGGCGCCGAAGCGCCACAACTTGATAAAACCACAGCCCTTAAAATGTACGACAGCATGCAGTTTATCCGCATTTTGGACGAGCGCATGCTGGCCGCTCAGCGTCAGGGCCGTATTAGTTTTTACATGCAGTGTTTAGGCGAAGAAGCCGCCACTGTCGGCAGTGCAGCTGCTTTAGATGATAAAGACATGATTATGGCGCAGTACCGTGAACAAGGCGCCTTGCGTTATCGTGGTTTTAGTCTGGAACAGTTTATGAACCAGCTGTTCTCTAACGAAAAAGATTTAGGTAAAGGTCGCCAGATGCCAGTGCATTACGGCAGCAAAGATATTTACTACATGACGATCTCATCACCGCTAGGCACCCAAATTCCTCAGGCCAGTGGTTATGCGTATGCGCAAAAGTTACGCGGACTGAAAAACACCACCATTTGTTATTTTGGTGAAGGCGCCGCCTCTGAAGGTGACTTCCACGCTGGTTTGAATATGGCCGCTGTGCATAAAGCGCCTGTGATTTTCTTCTGCCGTAATAACGGTTATGCCATTTCAACGCCCGCCAATGAGCAGTTTAAAGGTGATGGTATTGCCTGTCGTGGTGTGGGTTATGGCATGAAAGCCATTCGTGTCGACGGTGCTGATATTCTGGCGGTGTATAAAGCCACGCAAATGGCACGCGACTATGCGCTGGAACACGAAGAGCCGATTCTCATCGAATCTATTGCTTACCGTTTAGGCGCGCACTCGTCGTCAGATGACCCAAGTGGCTATCGCTCGAAAGAAGAAGAAGAGCTGTGGCGTAAAAACGATCCGATTTCCCGTTTCCGGTTATGGCTGGTGAAACAAGGCTGGCTGGACGAAGAAGCTGATAAAGCCAAGTCCGATGCGCTGCGTCAGGAAATATTAGATGCATTAAAAGTGGCAGAAAAAGTGGCCAAGCCTGGTATCGAACATCTGATGAGTGATGTCTACGAAACACCAATTCCACTGTTAAACGAACAATTAGAAGAACTAAAAGCACATATCAGAAAGTACCCGGATGCCTATCCGGTGACGGCGGGGAGATTTGAATAATGGCTAAGATGAATATGTTACAGGCGATCAACAACGCCTTAGATTTAGCCATGGCCAAAGACGACGGTGTGGTCTGTTTTGGTGAAGACGTGGGCCACTTTGGTGGTGTATTTCGCGCCACCAGCAAATTGCAAGAAAAATACGGCAAAGCCCGTTGCTTCAACACCCCTTTAACGGAGCAAGGCATAGCGGGTTTTGCCAACGGTATGGCAGCTCAGGGCATGAAGCCTGTGGCGGAAATTCAGTTTGCTGACTATATCTTCCCGGCCTTTGACCAGATTGTGAATGAAACGGCTAAGTTCCGTTACCGCTCTGGCAACGAGTTTAATGTGGGTGGTTTAGTATTCCGTACTCCATACGGTGGTGGTATTGCCGGTGGTCATTACCACAGCCAGTCGCCTGAAGCATATTTTGCTCATACACCAGGTTTAAAAATTGTGGTGCCACGCGACCCGGCTCAGGCTAAAGGTTTGTTATTAGCTGCGATTAACTGCCCGGATCCGGTGATTTTCTTTGAACCAAAGAAACTGTACCGCGCATCTGTAGGTGAAGTATCAGAAGACTATTACGAAATTCCACTGGGCAAAGCCGAAGTGCTGCAACAAGGCAAAGACGTGACTGTGTTAGCCTGGGGCGCGCAGATGGAAATTATCCAAAAAGCTGTGGATATGGCACAAGCCGAAGGCATTTCCTGTGAAGTGATTGACCTTCGCAGCATTCAGCCCTGGGATGTTGACACAGTGGCAGAGTCTGTGATGAAAACCGGCCGTTTAGTCATTAACCATGAAGCGCCGTTAACAGGTGGTTTTGCTGCTGAAATCGCATCGACTATTCAGAAAAAATGCTTCCTGCATCTGGAAAGCCCGATAGAACGGGTCTGTGGCTTAGATATTCCGTACCCGCTGGCACTGGAAAAAGAATATGTGCCCGATCATCTGAAAACTTACGAAGCGATAAAACGCTCGGTGAACTTCTAAGGACAGCCAGATGAAAAAAGATTTTATTCTGCCGGACATTGGCGAAGGCATAGTCGAGTGTGAAATCGTGGAATGGCTGGTGAAAGAAGGTGATCGTATCACTGAAGACCAGCCGGTTTGTGACGTAATGACCGACAAAGCTTTAGTGCAAATCCCTGCTGTGTACGACGGTGTAGTGACCAAACTCTATTACGCCAAAGGCGATATCGCCAAAGTGCATGCGCCTTTATTTGAAATGGATACAGACGGCGCTGCGCCTGCTGTTGCAGCTCCATCTGCTCCAGCTCAAGCTGCCCCTGCAGTTGTTGCCACTGGCAAACAGCTGGAAGACTTTATTCTGCCTGATATAGGCGAAGGTATTGTTGAATGTGAAATTGTTGAGTGGCTGATCAAAGAAGGCGATGTATTAGCTGAAGACCAGCCAGTTTGTGATGTGATGACTGACAAAGCTTTAGTGCAAATACCAGCTAAATACGCAGGTAAAGTGGTCAAATTACATTACGCCAAAGGTGAAATCGCCAAGGTGCATAGCCCGCTGTTCCAGCAGGAAATAGCTGGTACTTCAAGTTCCGCTCCGACAGCTGTTGTTACAGCGCCAGTTGCTGCCCCGGTGTGTGCGGCTAAAGCAGCTTCTGTGGCCGCAGCTCCAACAGGCAATGGCAAGGCTTTGGCGAGCCCAGCCGTGCGTCGTTTAGCCCGTGAACTGAATATCGACTTATCTTTAGTGCCAGGTTCTGGCGAAAAGGGCCGGGTGTATAAAGACGATGTCAAAGCTTATGCCAATGGTGGTGCAGCTTCTGCTGTAGCCAAAGCTGTTGCAACTCCAGTCAAAGCCGCTGTGGCCACTACAGTTGTGACTAGTTCTGGCGGCAGCCGTGTAGAACCTATCAAAGGCATTAAAGCGGCTATGGCGCGTCAGATGCAGGATTCTGTATCAACTATTCCGCATTTTACTTACTGTGAAGAAATTGATTTAACAGAGCTGATTGCGCTTCGTGGCCAACTAAAAGATCAATACGCCAAACAGGGTATTAAGCTGACGCTGATGCCATTTTTTATGAAAGCCATGTCGTTGGCTATTAAACAGTTCCCTATCATGAACAGCCAGGTCAACAGCGACTGTTCAGAGCTGACCTATTTTGATGATCACAATATTGGCATAGCAGTGGACTCCAAAGTGGGTTTACTGGTGCCGAATATCAAAGGTTGTCAGAACAAGTCGATCGTACAAATTGCCCAGGAGCTGACCAAGCTGACTGACGCTGCCCGTGAAGGCCGTGTTAGTCCGGCAGAGCTCAAAGGTGGCACTATCACTATTTCCAACATTGGTACCATAGGTGGCACTGTGGCCACTCCTATTATTAACAAGCCGGAAGTGGCGATCGTAGCGCTGGGTAAAACTCAGTTGTTGCCACGTTTTAATGCCAAAGGTGAAGTGGAAGGCCGCTCTTTGATGCAAATCAGTTGGTCTGGTGATCACCGCGTCATAGACGGCGGCACCATAGCCCGTTTTACTAACCTGTGGAAAAGCTATCTGGAACAGCCATCATCTATGTTGTTGTCTATGGTCTAACCCATTGACGAATAGCTGGTAATTGGCATCGTTCTTTGTTACAAAACCCGGATGATCAGAAGATCCTCTGGGTTTTTCGTTTTAAGAGCGCGAGCACGCAGGCAACTAAGCAGCAGTTTCAAGTATCATTTAGGTTCAGCGGGTTTACCCAAAGTAATTGGAACTGCAGCGAGGCGACAAGTAATCGAGTCCCCATGAACATAGGTTGCTATGTGATTGGGGCGAGAGCACGCAGGCAACAAAGCAGCAGTTTCAAGTACGAAGGGTAAACAAATGGACAAACATCAGCTTCGTAACTTCTACATCCCCGAAGAGCAGTCGGTCTACCTGCTTAACGCCAATGACGCAAAGAAGCTTAAAGACTGGGTGGCGCTTTGTATCTCTGAGCTGGAGAAGCTGGGTTACCGTCAAATCGAGCTGGTGGGCAAGGGCGCTTATGGTTTTGTTTTTGCAGGCCTTGATCAAAAACAGCAGGATGTGGTGTTTAAATTTTCCCGCATCAACTTACCCCCTCATATTCAGGAACGATTAGCCGACGAAGGCTATATGTTGTCGCAGGCTGCTCATCCTAATGTACCGCCATTTTTTACCTATCAGTTGGTGAAAAAGCAGGGCATTTTAATGATGGGCCGCGCCAAAGGCGTGGATTTGGAGCAATACAGCCTGAAACAAGGTCGGCTGCCGGTGCGTTTGTTACTGGATATTGCCACTCAGCTTGCCAGTTTACTGCTCGCGCTGCGCCAACATAAAAAAGACGGCGAAAATGCACCTATAGTGCATGGCGATATTAAGCCGTCGAATATTGTCTACGATGAGAGCACCAACCAAATCAGCCTGGTGGATTGGGGCTCATCGGTATTCGCACAGCTTGACAGCGAAGGGCATTACATTGGCACTAATGTAATGCAATTGATGTCAGCGGACTTGCAAACTTCGAATGCCCGTTTAGGGGATGTGTATTTTATTGGCCCTGAGCAACGCTCTGGTGCTCTATCCAGCCCTCGTTTTGATGAGCAAGGGGTAGCCAGTACCTTGTATGCACTGGCATCGGGCCAGTCCTGCCGTTTTGGTCGCAAAGCTATACCAGCGCGCAGCCTTGGTTTGCCTATGGAGTTTGCCACCATGCTCGACAGTATGCTGTCTGATGATTTGTTGTTGCGCCAGCAAGCCGGTGATTACTTCCTGAAAAACATGCCGCGTTT
>NZ_JAIWOI010000263.1 GCF_020217005.1 Rheinheimera sp.
GCATCATCTGGTGACGCCAGACTTGCCGCTGTTAAGCACAGAGCCGGTATTACCAGTCTGGACCAGTGATAAAGCGCAGGAGCTGGATACTGTGGTGTATTCGTCTCGTAAATCCTTTTTGCGTGAACACAGTGACGAAGAAGGCATTCAGTACATAGACGATGTGCAGCTGGAACGGTATTACAAAAACTATCTTGAAGGCATGGGAGAAACTGAAAAAGCTTTTGTCGCAGCCGTCAGTCGTTTAGGTCGTTATCCTGTGGTAGGCGGTCTTGCCATTCATTGGCAAAGCTCAGGGGTATATATTGATTGCAGCCTGAATCTGTTTGATCAGAGTGTACAAAAAGCTTTTGCGGTCGCGGTCAATAACGTGGTGCAACTTGCCCGTTCCATTGCAAAGGTCGGTATTTTTAAAGCCTGCTTGTTCGATGCCCGTCAGACCATCCATATTTCACGGGATAATACGGATGTACCTTTTGTCGTGCCAGAGGGCACAACGCTGAAATATGAGCTGGGCCAAAGTCAACTTGAGGACTTGAGTGCCCAACATAGTTATTTTGAAGATGGTAAAGATCCTGATGAGCAATTGGTACTGCCTGAAGACATCATGGACGATCTCGCTGCTTTAAATTTAATCCGGCACACCGGCTGTATTATCTTTGAAGTCACGCCTTTGTATATGAAAATACATAATTACTATCGTTTGCTCGAACCTGCAGCTGAAGCACAATTTGCCGCTTTGCTGCAAAGTATTCTGGCGAAAGTGCCTTTGATTAGTGGCGAAGGTGTGGGCGGCTTTATGAAGTTACCTCATAAAGACACCCGGCATTTCAGTCATCAGAGCCAGCAGGAACTTTGTTATTATCCTGCTAATCCTATGAATTACAGAAAGAATTAGTTTTCGGAGTAAAAAATGCGTGTTGTGTTGCTGTTGCTGTTTATCCTTGCTGCCAAAGTTCAGGCCGCTGATCCCCATAGTTTCAGCAACTTTGCCTTAGTCAGTCACCCACGACTGACCTTAGATTTAACGGCTGATTTTGACAAACAGCAGCTTTCTGGTTTTGTTGAGTTGCAACTGGAATGGCATCATCCGGAAGTGCGCGAGCTGGTATTGGACAGTCGCGATCTGACTATTAAAAAAGTCATGGGCCAATCTGCTGAAGGCCGTTGGGTAAAGCTAAGTCACAGCTTAGGAGAGGTTTCATCTACTCATGGACAAGCGCTGAGGATTGAGTTTCCAGCGCAGTTTCCCAAGGTACGCATTTATTACCACACCAGCCCACAGGCCTCAGGATTACAATGGCTGACTAAAGAGCAAACCAGCGAAAAGCAACAGCCTTTTATGTACAGCCAGTCGCAGTCTATTCATGCCCGCAGCTGGATCCCATTACAAGACACACCGGCAGTGCGGCTGAATTATCAGGCTCGTATTCATACGCCTAGACAGTTACTTGCAGTGATGGGGGCTGATAACAGTGCCAATACCGACAAAGACGGTGATTATTTTTTCCGTATGCCGCAAGCCATTCCTTCTTACCTGATTGCGCTCGCTATTGGGGATTTAGAATTTAAGGCTATGTCTGAACGTACGGGCGTCTATGCCGAAAAAGTCTGGCTGGATAAAGCAGTGGCCGAATTTTCTGATACAGAGCAAATGATGCAGGTCGCAGGCGCTATGTACGGCGAGTATCCATGGGGCCGTTATGATTTGCTGATTTTACCGGCCAGTTTTCCTTTTGGCGGTATGGAAAATCCACGTTTGTCTTTTATTACTCCCACAGTTATAGCTGGTGATAAAAGTCTGGTCAGTTTAATAGCGCATGAGCTGGCGCATTCCTGGTCTGGAAATTTGGTCACCAACGGCAGTTGGCACGAACTTTGGCTGAACGAGGGTTTTACCAGCTATGTGGAAAACCGCATTATGGAACAGGTGTATGGGCCTGAGCGCGCCTTGCTGGAGCGTCAGTTGTCCGTGCAGGACTTAGAAAACGATCTGGATCAGATCGATGCCAAAGACACTTTATTGGTAACCGACTACACAGGCCGGGATCCTGATGATGCCTTTACCCAGGTGCCTTATGTTAAAGGCATGCTGTTTTTGCAGTTTTTAGAGCAACGTTTTGGTCGTAAAACTTTCGACGAGTTTTTAAAAAACTACTTTCAGAGTTTTGCATTTCAGAGCATGGATACAGAGAAGTTCCTGCGTTTTATGCGTAAAACTTTGTTGAATGACCCGGACATAGTCTCTATGGGGGAAGTACTGGAATGGATTTATCAACCCGGATTGGCCAGCACTTTTGTTGCTCCGGTTTCTGATGCGTTTAAACAAGTCGATCTACAACTGGCGTTATGGCAAAAAAGTGGCCAGTTGTCTGATTTAGCAACAAACAGTTGGAGTATTCACCATTGGTTACATTTTATTGGTCAGTTGACTGATACTGTCAACATGGCTCAGTTACAGCAGTTAGACCAGGGCTTTGCATTAAGCCAAAGTCAAAATGCTGAAGTTGCTACAGCCTGGTTTAAAGTGGCGTTAGCAAAAAACTACTCAGAAGCACAGCCTGCGCTTGAGCAGTTTTTAATCCGGGTCGGACGGCGCAAGTTTGTGGTGCCTTTGTATCAGCAACTGAGCCAAAACCAGCAAACTCTGAGCTGGGCCAGGGCTGTGTACCAGAAAGCACGGCCTGGTTATCATCCATTGACTCAATCTGCTGTCGATAAGGTGCTGAAGCTTAATTAAATTTTCAGTGGGCGTTCAGCAAAGCAGGCTAGTCTGTAGTGAAGTTATTTAACAGGACATAGAAATGAGAACACAATTAGTAGCGCTGTTAGTGTGTAGCCTGAGTTTTGTCGCTTTAGCCGATAGTCCAGCAGTGAAAACCGTCACAGTCTCAGGCTCTGCAGTGATACAAGCAAAGCCAGATGCAGTGCGTTTAAGTATGCAAATTCAGCAGACCGCTGAGAAAGTCAGCGATGCAAAACAAAAAGTGGATGAGCAAGTGGCCGCTTTATCCAAAGCCCTGCGTAAGCTGGGTGTAAAAGAAGAACAATTAAACAATGCGCCTTTACGTATTCAACAGGATTATCAGCATGACCCTGAGCGCAAATTGCCTATCCGCTATCAGGTTAGCCGTGACATAGTCGTGTCGTTACAAGATCTTTCGCTATACAGTACCGTATTGCAACAAGCAGCTGATTTGGGCGTGACTCAGATGAATCAGGCTGAATTTTTAGTCAGTCAATCAGATCAACTGTATCAAGACGCGTTACAACAGGCTTTTACTCAGGCTAAAACTAAAGCAGCATTACTGGCAAAAGCCAATGGTTTATCTTTGGGTTTGGCACAAAAAATCAATGAACAAGGTTACGCTCCGGCTCCTGTGATGAAGATGGCCAGAGCCATGGCGGACGGCGCTGAAGTCAGCTTTGGTCAGACCGATATCAGAGCCGAAGTGTCAGTTGAGTTTGAAATGAACAGTCATTGATTGTTTAATGAACAAAAGTGCCTAAATCTTTTTGTAGCAGAGGTTTAAATTTCGCGACAAAACAAGTAATGTAGGGACCTTCGTAGTAATGGTAGAACCTATATTTCATGCGTGAGCAAAAATCTGAATTTTATCAGCTGCTGCAACAGCAAGCTCAGTCTCTGATTGAAGATGAAACTGACCTGATTGCCAATATGGCAAACCTGAGTGCGTTGCTCTTTAATGAAATGCCTGATCTGAATTGGTCAGGCTTTTATATTTTAAGAGATGATGTTTTGGTCTTAGGACCATTTCAGGGCAAAGTGGCCTGTGTCCGCATTCCGGTAGGCAAAGGTGTTTGTGGTACAGCAGTGGCTACTGGGGAGATCCAGTTGGTTAAAGATGTACATGAATTTCCCGGCCACATCGCCTGTGATGCTGCCAGTAATTCAGAAATTGTGTTGCCTGTGCGGCACAACGGCAAGATTATTGCTGTGTTGGATATTGATAGTCCGAGTCTGGCTCGTTTTGATTTGGACGATCAGCAAGGACTTGCCGGGTTAGTTCAGTTGTTTGAACAGCATTTGGCACGGACTTTATGAAAGATTTAGTCAATATTCAGGATTATTTATTCCAGGTTGCCGATGTCGGTGACTGGGAGGGTGAAGAAGAGATCGTCGCTGATCGCATTAACACCATTTATCATTCGGTTTGGCGCCGATTTCCGGATGATATTTTACCAGCCGAAATAGACCATTTGCTTCATGCTATTTGGAACGAGCTACGAGGTAGTTTAGTTTTATTAGAAGCGGACGAAGATGAACTGGTCGACTGGGCTATCTGTTACGTTAATAATCAATTAGAAGAAGGCATCAAGTTAGACGATGCCGCTGATGAAGAAGAGTAATTTTGATGACAACCCCAACTGAACAAATTCAAGCTCAACCTGCAGGCAAAGATGTGAAACAAATCCTCGCCGAACTAAGCGAAAAGTTTCCTCTGTGCTTTAGCCAAAGCGGTGAAGCTAAACCTCTGAAAATTGGTATTTTTCAGGACTTAGCGCAGCGGTTGTCTGAAGAGGATGGCATCAGCAAAACACAAATTCGACATGCCCTACGTTTGTACACCTCCAGTTGGCGCTATCTGGCTTGCGTTAAAGTAGGTGTTGCCCGGGTTGATCTAGATGGTCAGGCCGGAGAGTTGATCGATGAGCAGCAGGCAGCTCATGCCGCACAAACTCTGGAGCAGAGTAAAGCGAAAGCCGCAGAACAACGTAAAGCAAAAGCCGCTGTTGAGCGCGCCAAGCATAAAGAACAGCAAAAAGAACAAGCGAAAACGGCACAGGCAGACAAACCTGCTTACAAAAAATCTGCACCAAATAAGGCTGCAGTAGCTGCAAAAGCGGCCAGACTGAACTCTAAGCCTCAGGCCACAGAGAAAGTGGTTCAAGAGCAAGCGGTTGAACTTATTGCATTAAATACAGCCACGTTAAAAGTTGGCAGTGCCGTGCAGCTAAAAGTAGGACTGAAACCAGTGCCTGCAACTGTACTTGAAGTAGTTAAAAATGATGTTGTGGTGCAGCTAGCCTCAGGTATGGTGATCAAAACCCAAGGGGACAAGCTGTTCCAGGCTTAACAGAGACGAGTGTTCAATGAAAAAAATTTCCAGCTTAGCGGCGTTTTTTCTGGTTATAGGCAGCAGTGTTGCTGCTCCCGTTATTTCTCCTGTGCCAAATCTGGCGCAGGAACCACAGCATGCAACAGCCAGTAAACGAGTCACCAATTACTTTACCCGTGAGCATTATTTGGGCTTACGTATTGATGACGAATTGTCGTCAAAAGTTTTTGACCGCTATATCAAAAGCCTGGATTTTTTCAGGAACGTTTTACTTAAGTCAGATGTTGATGGCTTTGAGAAGTACCGTAACGAGTTTGATAACGGTTTGGTCAAAGGTCAGTTTGATTTTGCCTATCAGATGTTTAATTTAAGCATGACGCGTCGTCTGGAGCGTTATGACTATGCAATTAGTTTGCTGGATAAACCTTTTGATTTCACAACGAAAGACAGTTATCAGTTTGAGCGCGAAGACGCGCCATGGGCCGCTGATGTGGCGCAGCTTAACGAGCTATGGCGTCAAAAAGTGAAGTTTGATGCGCTCAATCTGAAATTAGCCGGCAAAACTGCAGAAGAAACGACTAAGTTACTGAAGAAGCGTTATGAAAACGCTAAAAAACGTTTATTGCAAACTGAAAGCGAAGATGTTTTTCAGATCGTAATGAATTCCTATGCCCGCAGTATTGAAGCTCATACCTCCTATTTATCCCCTCGCAGTGCAGAACGTTTTCAGCAGGAAATGAACCTGTCGCTGGAAGGCATTGGCGCCGTGCTGCAAAGTGACGATGATTTTACCGTGATTATGAGTCTGGTCCCCGGTGGTCCGGCTGATATGACGAAAAAAATTAAGCCAAAAGACAAAATAATAGGTGTAGCTCAGGGCGATGAAGAGTTTGTCGATGTTGTAGGCTGGCGACTGGATGATGTGGTTGATTTAATTAAAGGTCCGAAAGGCTCGACAGTCCGTCTGCAAGTGCTGGTAGGCGGTGATGCCTCTAAAGGTGTTCCTACTCAGATTTCTATTGTTCGCGATAAAATCCGTTTAGAAGACAGGGCGGCCAAGGCCGAAGTTCTGGAGCCTAAACTGAGTCCGTTGGGTAAGAAAATTGGCGTCATTAATATTCCAAGTTTTTATAACAACCTGACAGAAGATGTGAAGAAAGAAATTGCCAGCTTAAAACAGCAAAATGTAGATGGCATTATTGTTGATTTGCGTGGTAACGGTGGTGGTTCATTACCAGAGGCCGTGACTTTAACGGGTTTATTTATTGATAAAGGTCCGGTAGTTCAAATCAGAGAAGCTGGTAACCGCATCAGCATTAGCCAGGATTTGGATGGCACTGTGTTTTATGATGGTCCGCTGACTGTTATGGTTGATCGTTACAGCGCGTCAGCTTCAGAAATTTTTGCAGCTGCTATGCAGGATTATGGCCGTGCACTCATAGTGGGTGAACATACCTTTGGCAAAGGCACAGTTCAGCAGCACCGTGGTTTAGGTCGTGTGTACGACATGTTTGAAGAGTCTTTGGGCTCAGTGCAATTTACTATCGCAAAGTTTTACCGTATTGATGGAGGTAGTACTCAACACAAAGGCGTGATCCCTGATATCGCATTTCCTTCACCAATTGAGCCAGGTGAATGGGGGGAAAGCAAAGAAGAAAACGCTTTGCCTTGGGATAGCATTCCAGCAGCTCAGTACACAGCTTCAGACGATATTAAAAAGGCATTGCCACTTTTGCAGCAAAAGCATCAGGCCAGGTTTAGCAAAGAGACCGAATACAAGTATCTGATGGATGACATTGCTTTATATAATAAAGAAAAAGATGAAAAAACTATCTCTTTAAACGAACAAGAGCGTCTAAAGAAAAAAGAGGAAAACACAGCCCGCGACTTGAAACGAGTGAACGAACGCTTGACTCGTTTGAAGTTACCTGTTGTGAAAAATCTTGAGGATTTACCTGAAGTGCTGGAGAAGCTGGATCCTTTGTTAGAGGAAACAGCGCAAATTACCGCAGATATGTTAAGTCTGGGTCATTTAGCAAAACGCGCAGAATAAGTGAAGCTAAGGGGTCAGAGTCAATAATAGGCTGAAGCCGTTTATTGACTCTGACCCCTTTTTATAACAACAGAATTGGTGCTAACCAATCGTGATGAGAACAGAATTATGGAACAACTAACTGTACCACGCCAGATTAAATCCCCGACCTTTTTAGATGCCAGTATTCCGTTGATAGTGCTGGTTGTGTTACTAAGTTTATCTGTTTATCTCTATGGCAGTGATTCTTCTTACGGCGCAAACCAGATTGCTTTGTTTGTCGCTGCCTTTGTTGGCGTTGTGATTGGCCTTAAAAACGGCTATGGCTGGGCCGATATTGAACAGGCGATGGTCAAAGGTATTTCCTTATCGTTAGGAGCTTTACTGATCCTATTCTCAGTAGGGGCATTAATCGGAACCTGGCTGTTAGCAGGTACAGTACCTTCTCTGATTTATTATGGTTTACAGCTGCTAGACCCTTCCTGGTTCTACGCTGCCAGCTGTTTGCTCTGTGCTGTGGTAGCCATCAGTATAGGTAGCAGTTGGACAACAGCGGCCACTATAGGTGTAGCTCTGATTGGTGTGGCCTCAGGACTGGGTATGTCTACTGCAGTGACGGCAGGAGCTATAGTCTCTGGTGCTTATTTTGGCGACAAAATGTCCCCCGTCAGTGAAACCACAAATCTTGCACCTGCAGTTGCAGGTTCTAACTTATTTGAGCATATCCGCCATATGACCTGGACTACTATTCCTAGTCTGGCGTTGGCCCTGATTATTTTTGCAGTCATGGGTTTTAATGCAGATGCTGCAGCGGATGATTCACAGATCCGGGCTATCAGTGACGCATTATTGCAGCATTTTAACATTAGTCCTCTGATGCTAGTGCCTTTGGCTGTGCTGATGGCGATGGCTGTAAAGAAAGTACCGGCTTTTCCGACTGTGTTCATTGGCGCTCTGTTAGGTGGCCTATGGGCCGTACTATTTCAGCCACAACTGGTGGCGAAGATGGCAGACCCTGCCTTAAATTCTGTGCTGGCTACTTTAAAGGTGGTTTGGAGTACGCTGCATGGAGGTTTTGTGATTGAGACACAAAATGCCGAGCTGGATAAGTTGCTCAATGGCGGTGGTATGGTGAAGATGCTCAACACCTGTTGGTTGATTTTCTCAGCAATGATGTTTGGCGCGGTGCTGGAACATGTAGGTTTGTTACGTAAGTTTGTTGAAGCGATTCTGCATAAGGCGCACAGCACTGGCTCGTTAATTACCAGCACTATAGCTACTTGTATCGCGACCAATATTTTAACGGCTGATCAGTATATGGCTATTGTGATGCCAGGCCGTATGTTTAAAGAAGAGTATGAACGCCGTGGTTTAGCTCCTGTTAATTTATCCCGTACTCTGGAAGACGGAGGCACTATAACCAGCCCGCTGATCCCTTGGAATACCTGTGGAGCTTATATGCATGGTGTATTAAACGTCAGTCCGCTGGATTATGCTGTGTACGCATTTTTTAACCTTATTAATCCTGTTTTGGCGGTAATTTATGCCTATATGGGCATTAAGGTGCTAAAGCTGACTCCGCCGGATACGCCTATTACAGTGGCCGTTCAGGGTAAATAATAGACAAGGCCAGTTGAAGAACTGGCCTTATTTTATTCACCACCTCACAAGGCATCCAAACAGTTGGGCAAAACTTCGCCTGGTGATAAGTCAGCAGGTCTAAATTTTTATGTACAGGATGTAAAGTAATTCGTAAGCGTGGGAGCGTAATTTTCGATGCGGGCATTAACAAGAGAGAGTTCGTGATGAGTCAGATAAACAGCCGCCAGGCAAAAAGGTTAAGCGATTATAAAGCGCCGGCATTTACTATTACTGACGTAGAACTGAGGTTTGAACTTGAGCCTGAAGCTACGTTGCTTACCGCCATCTATCAATGTCAATCCGCAAATGGTGAAGCTGGGACTTTAATATTAGACGGACAGGAACTGACTTTGTTAGCAGTGTCAGTAGATGGTGTTTTATTAAATTCAGACGCATATCAACTGACGTCCGAACAGCTCATATTGCGCGGAATGCCAGCCAAAGCCCAGCTTGAACTCAAAATTGAACTGAATCCAAAAGCCAATACCGCGCTGGAAGGCTTGTACTTATCCAATAGCGCCTATTGCACTCAGTGTGAGGCAGAGGGATTTCGCCGAATCAGTTATTACCTGGACAGACCCGATGTTCTGGCTCGTTTCACCACTCATATTATCGCCGACGCTAACGCATATCCTGCGCTATTAAGTAACGGTAATTTGGTCCATTCAGACTTATTACCTGATGGCCGCCGTCATGTCACCTGGGTTGACCCATTTCCAAAGCCAAGTTATTTGTTTGCTTTAGTAGCAGGGGACTTTGATTGCTTAAAAGGCAGTTACACTACGGGCTCTGGCCGCCAAGTGGCACTGGAATTTTATGTCGATAAGGGCAATAAAAACCGGGCTCAATTTGCGTTGGAGTCTCTAAAACGCGCCATGTTGTGGGACGAACAGACTTTTGGTCTGGAATACGATCTGGATATTTATATGGTCGTTGCCGTCGACTTTTTCAATATGGGAGCGATGGAAAACAAAGGCTTAAACGTATTCAACAGCAAGTATGTGTTGGCCGATCAGTCCTCAGCCACAGACACTGATTTTTTTAATATCGAATCCATTATTGGTCACGAGTATTTTCACAACTGGACCGGCAACAGGGTGACGTGCCGCGACTGGTTTCAGCTAAGTTTAAAAGAAGGTTTGACGGTATTCAGAGATCAGCAGTTTAGTGCCGATATGGGCTCTGCAACTCTGAATCGAATTGAAGCCGTAAAAACTATCCGCACAGCGCAGTTTGCCGAAGATGC
>NZ_JAIWOI010000264.1 GCF_020217005.1 Rheinheimera sp.
TGGCCCTATGGCGCATCCCATACGACCAGAGCAAGTGCTGGAAATGAACAACTTCTACACAGTCACAGTGTACGACAAAGGTGCCGAAGTGATTCGTATGCTGCACACCTTGCTCGGACAGGACGGTTTCAGAAAGGGCATGGATTTATACTTCAAGCGCCATGACGGTCAGGCAGTGACCTGCGACGACTTCGTCAATGCTATGCAGGATGCCAATGGTCGTGATTTAACCTTGTTCAGACGCTGGTATCAGCAATCTGGTACACCGGAATTAAAAGTGTACAGCCAGTTTGATGCCAAAAAGCGTGAATTTAAGCTATTGATGGAGCAACACACTCCTGCAACCGCAGATCAGGCCGAAAAGCAGCCTTTGTTATTGCCGATAAGGCTTGAGTTATTGAGTGATGGAATCAGTCATAGCTATCTTTTAGAGATGACTGAAGCTCAGCAGGAGTTTAGTTTTGCTGCGACTAAAAAGCCGGTACCAGTGTTGTTAGCAGATTTTTCAGCGCCGGTTAAATTGCAGTACCAATACAGCTTGAACGAACTGTTGTTGATAGCTCGTGATGCGAAAGACGGTGTAGCACGCTGGGATGCCATTCAACAACTTTGGCAACTGCAGGTTAAAGCAGCCATTGAAGCAATAAGTTGCGGCGCAGGCTATCAGTTACCTGCTGCTTTGCTTGAGTTCTATCGAACATTATTAGCTGAGCCACTGGACGATTTGGCTTTCACTGCTGAATTATTGACAGTGCCTTCGTACGACATGGTGGCTGAGCAATTTGATGAGATACCAGTCCAGGATTTGGTCCTGGTATTAAACAGTTTTGAGCAGCAATTGGCAGAGCAGCTGGTGGAACAGTGGCAGCAACGGTACCGAGACTTGCTGTTGAGTCCATATCATTACCAGCAGCAACAAGTAGCCCGGCGAGCTTTACGCTCAGTTTGTTTGCATTATCTTGCCCGTGTAGCGGGGCAGGATGAAATTTTGCGCCGACAATATGAACAAAGCGACAATATGACGGACCAGTTGGCCGTGCTGCGTTCTTGTCGTAGTGCGTCGCACCCTTTGTTTGCGGAATTGATGACTACCTTTGAGCAGCGCTGGCACTCCGATGTGTTGGTGTTAGATAAATGGTTCAATTTATCGGCTTCTTACCCGCAACCCAGTGTTTTTGAGACTCTGGAGCAACTGACTGCTCACCCGCAGTTCAGCTGGCAGAATCCGAACAGAGTGCGTGCTGTATTTGGTGCTTTTTATCAGCAGAACCCCGCCATGTTTCACGCGGAAGACGGTAGGGGCTATCAGGTATTGGCAAAGGTAGTGCTGAAAATGGATGGAATTAATCCGCAGGTAGCATCGCGTTTAGTGACGCCATTGTTATCCTGGAAACGTTATCAAAGCGCCAGGCAACAGCAGATCAAAGCTGTGTTGCAAAGTATGTTGGCGAATGAGTTGAGTAATGATTTATATGAGAAAGTGAGTAAGAGTTTAAGTTGATGCGACAGTATAAATTCAGATTGGTGCTGGATGTAGATCAATGCCTGGCCTTTTATCAGGGGCTCTACACAGACGTTGTGGTCCAGGCTGACAACGGTCAGACAGTGCAACTGCCTCTGCGGCATTTCAGGCCCTACATCAGCCATTCTGGGGTGAACGCTCGCTTTGTATTAACTTTGACCGAACAGGGTAAGTTCGCTGCTTTGGAAAAAATAAATTAGAGTTATTACTTAAAACGCTGACTTAAAACAAAATGAGCAAATTCTGCCACTTTAGCTATTATTTTCATTTAGTTAGCTGATCTTTGTTCAACTGGTCAAACCGGATTCAGTTTATGTAGGGGGCTGAAGAGGTGTTAAAGGGAAAAAACTGAATAAAAATCAACAGATTTGACGGATCGCAAGCCTTGCGCCCTGATCAAAATGATGTAATGATTTCTTCGATACAAGCTGACCTCCGAGCAGTTGGTTGGCTCAAAATAAAAAATAACAAAATACCTGCAGGGACAGGGGGGGAGATAACGAATGAATACTAAGCCAGGTGCCTTCGCCAGAAGTACTTTAGCTGTGGGTGTTGCTTCTGCATTATTGGCCTTGTCGGCCACTAGTGCTCAGGCCGCCACTTTTAGTTTTGATGATGTAGAAGTTGTATTTGACTCGACCTTTTCTTACGGTGCCAGCTGGCGTGCTGAAGACCGTAACTGGGATACCATCAGTAAGGTTAACCATCCACGTTTTGACTGGACTAATTACAGCGCTTTTACCAACCCCATTTATACAGGCGCACAAATCTGGGCTCAGCCTGGCGCCTATTCGAGTAACGGTGATGCCGGTAATTTAAACTATGACCGCGGCGATATGTTTTCCGAAGTCTTCAGGGGGACTCACGAGTTATCAATTGCCAAAGGTGATTTTGGCTTTTTTGGCCGTTTCACGTACTTCTATGACTCAGCATTGATGGACGATGAGGGGGCTTATACCAATCCTCTGTCCGGTAACAAAGTGGATCCTTGTGCTGATGACGAAGCCAGAGATCTGGCTTGTCGTGATGTCCGTTTGTTGGATGCGTATGTCTACGGCAACTTTGCGTTAAATGATGGTGCTAATCCACTGTCAATTCGAGTGGGGCAACAGGTATTAAGCTGGGGTGAAAGTACTTTTATCCAGCATGGTATTAATATCACACCTATAGATGTTGGCGTGGCGCGCAGTCCTGGCGCCGAATTAAAAGAAGCCTACATTCCAGTTGGTATGGCCTGGGCTTCGTTAGGTGTTACTGAAAACTTAACGGCCGAAGTGTTTTATCAGTACGAGTGGGAAAACAGTTATCTGCCTGTACCTGGCTCTTATTTCTCTACTAACGACTTCGCTGGCAAAGGTGGTTACAACCAGAACATCCAGTTAGGTTTTGCTGGTAATCCAGATATTGACCTGGATTTTCTGGTGGGCGAAATGAATAAGTTGTCTCAAAGTGCTCCTGCCTTGTTAGGTGCGCTGACTAACCCGGCTTCAACAGCGGCACAGCGTGCTGCTGCAGTCAATGCGATGCTGGCTTACTCCACTAAAGTAACATTAAGACCGCAAGGTTCAGCTGGTGAGATTGAACCAGAAGACGGCGGTCAGTACGGTATTAAACTGGAGTATTTTTCTCCGGAGCTGAATGATACCGAATTTGCGTTATACCATATGAATTACCATAGCCGTACTCCGTTGATTTCAGGTATAGCTTCAGATTTTCGTGTTGGTGTGGATGCCAATGGACAACCATTGGGCGTGATCCAGTCTTTGGCTTATCTGGCTGCGAATCAGGGAAAGATCAATAAAGATAATATCAATGAGTTGGATGTATTTTCCAAAGGTTTAATCCAATATCCGGAAGACATTAAGCTTTATGGTTTTAGCTTTAACACTACAGTGGACGGAACTTCTGTTGCCGGTGAACTTGCTTACCGTCAGGATGAACCGTTGCAAATTGATGACGTAGAAATTCTGTATGCCGGTATGCCGGAACAGTTGGCAAACGCGGGTTTACGTCCTGAACTTGAAGGTATTAGTCAGATTGGCCGTTATGACGGCAACAAAGTTGGACCTGGTGAATTTGCTCAGGGTTTTATTTTGTCTGATACCACTCAGGCGCAAATTACAGTGACACATTTATTTGGTCCGACCTGGATTGCAGACAATTTCACTATGCTGGCTGAAGTGGGCGGTATCAAAATTAACGATATGCCGGATCAGTCGGTGTTACGTCTAAATGGACCTAATACAGATCGTAGTGGCGGTCCATTGTTGGGAACTATTAACGGCGGTCCGCTGGTCAGCAAAGATGGTGTTCATACGGCATTGTCCAATGGTGCTGAAACCAATCCTTTCCCAACTGCATCGGCATGGGGTTACCGTTTATTAGCCAAAGCAGATTTCAACGACGTGTTTGCTGGTGTCAATATGTCGCACCGTGTGGTGTTTTCACACGACGTGAACGGTATCACGCCTGACCCACTCTTTATGTTCTCTAAGGACAAAAAATCTGTTGGTTACACTGTCGCATTTGATTATCTGAACCGCTGGTCTTCAGAGTTTTCTTACAACGCCTTTTGGGGTGGTGTAGGCACAACGAACAATACAGCTGACCGTGATTTTGTATCTTTTAACATTAAATACTCTATTTAAGGGACGAGGCGAGAACCATTATGAAAAAACTCACCCTGATTGCATCCACTATTGCGCTAGTAGTTAGCTGTGGTGCTATTGCGAAATTAACTCCGGACCAGGTAGCCCGTTTGGGGGCAGATTTAACACCTCTTGGTGCTGAAAAAGCCGGCAATGCCGATGGCAGTATCCCAGCCTGGGAAGGTGGCATAAAATCAGCTCCTGCTGGTTATAAACCAGGTGATCACCACCCGGATCCATTTGCTGACGACAAGATACTCTTTACCATTGATAAATCTAACCTGGCTCAATATAAAAATATGTTAAGTCCGGGGCAGATCAAGCTGTTTGAAGCTTACCCGGACAGCTACAAAATGAATGTGTACCAGACGCGTCGTACTGCTTCTTACCCACAGTACGTTTACGATGCGACTAAAAAAATTGCCGGAAGTGCTGAGCTGGTAGAAGGTGGTAACGGTATAGTCAACGCTGCTATAGGTATTCCATTTCCAATCCCATCAAACGGTTTAGAAGCGATCTGGAACCATACCCTGCGTTTCCGTGGTGTGGCAGCCAGTCGTAATGGTGGTCAGGTTGCACCTACCGCCAACGGCGATTTCGTGACTATAGGTTTTGATGAACAAATTATGTTCAAATATTCAGCACCTGATGCCACGATCGAAGCATTACAAAAAGAAAATATTCTGTTCCGCTTTAAGCAGGCGGTCACTACGCCGGCTCGTTTGGCAGGTACAGCTCTGTTGGTCCATGAAACTATGGATCAGGTAAAAACTCCTCGTCAGGCCTGGACTTATAACACAGGTCAACGCCGTGTGCGTCGTGCGCCTAACGTAGCTTATGATGCGCCAGGTACTGCGTCCGATGGTCTGCGTACTACAGATGACTTCGATATGTTTAACGGCTCACCAAACCGCTATGACTGGAAGTTAATTGGCAAGCAAGAGCTGTATATCCCTTACAACAGCTATAAATTACACAGCAAAGATGTGAAATATGCGGACCTGATCAAACCAGGTCATATTAATCCTGATTATGTACGCTGGGAAAAGCACCGTGTATGGGTGGTTGAAGCCAACCTGAAAAGTGGAACCAGCCACGTATATGGTAAACGTGTATTCTTCATTGACGAAGATAGCTGGCAGGTTCATGTAGCGGATCTGTACGACAACAGGGGCGAGCTATACCGTGTTGCAGTAGCACATGGTCTGAACTACTACGAAGTACCCACGCACTGGAGTACGCTGGAAGTTTTCCACGACCTGAACACCCGTCGTTATATTGCGATTGGTCTGGACAACGAAGACAAGATGTATGACTTCTCTGTGCAGTTAACAGATAACGACTTTACGCCAGCGGCGCTGCGTCGTGAAGGTACCCGTTAATCTGTCAACATCTAATAAACGGTTGGCTTGATGCCAACCGTTTTTGTTTCTAAATTGCAGCTGAGTGAAAACTCTAATGATGGTTAAACTTTTATCCTCTGTCGCAGCGCTGCTGCTGACTACACAAATTCAGGCTGAGCCGGCGGTTTTGCCTTCTCCCTCTTACCTGATGCCTTTGGCAGCTAAGGCTGTTTTGACCGATATGATCCGCGTCGATGATCAGCTGTACATTGCTGTTGGTGACCGAGGCCATTTATTGGTCAGCAATGATGCTGTTCACTGGACTCAGATCCAGACACCAGTGCAAAGTTTGTTAACTTCAGTGTATTTCATCGATGAAAAACATGGTTGGGCCGTAGGGCACGACGCCACTATCATCGCGACACAAGACGGTGGTCAAAGTTGGCAGTTACAGCAATTTAAACCTGAAACTGACAAACCTTTGTTTGATATTTTGTTTTCAGACGCGAACAACGGTATAGCCCTGGGCGCTTATGGAATGTTCTACCGTACAACAGACGGTGGTAAAACCTGGGCCGATGAGTTTCATCTGGAGTTGGTTGGTGCTGAAGATCAAGAGTACTTAACAGAGCTTAAAGACAGCGATCCGGCTGCCTATCTGGAAGAACGCGCTTCAGTCTTGCCCCATTTTAACCGTATTTATCAGCACAACAACGTACTGTATCTGATTGGTGAAGCCGGCTTTTTTGCTACAAGTGCCGATTTTGGTAAAAGCTGGACCCGCCATACTGAGTTTTACAATGGCTCTTTGTTTGGCTTAAGTATGACTGCGAAAAATACTCTGATAGCTGCAGGTTTACGCGGTCATGTGTTCAGAAGCACTGACTTAGGTCAAAGTTGGCAACAAGTTAAACTTGATCAGACAGCGACACTGAACAGTGTGCTGACAGATGATGCTGGATATGTCTATCTGACAGGAAACGCCGGTACTTTGTTGGTCAGCCGCGATGATGGAGCCAGTTTTACCGCTGTACCAACTCAAGACAGTAAAGCCATTTTGAATGCCATCGCAGTCAAAGGTCAGCTTGTATTAGTGACAGAGGCTGGAATTCGAACCTTAGCAATCAAGAAGTCGGAATAACATGAGTCTGAACCGAATTGTAACGAGCTGTGAGACGGCATTGTTCCGTCACAGACCAGCTGTGATTGTACTTTTTGTACTTGCCACTTTGTTTTTATTATTTAAAGCCAGCCAAATAAAGCTGGACGCTGCTTTTACCAAGAATATCCCTTTGCAGCATGAATACATGCAAACCTATATGCAGCACGCTAAGGATTTTGGGGGGGCTAATAATATTCTGGTGTCTGTGTGTGATGCCAAAGGCAATATTTTTAACCCAGACTTTTTTGCAGCTTTCAAAAAAATCCACGATCAGATTTATTACCTGCCTGGGGTAGACCGCAGTCTGGTGAAATCTCTTTATAGCCCCAGCACGCGTTTTGTTGAGGTGGTCGAAGATGGTTTTGCCGGTGGTCCTGTTATTCCAGCCGAGTTTTCTCCAACACCAGAGGGTTTGGCTGTAGTCAAATCCAACGTGGAAAAAGCCGGTATTGTTGGGCGGATGGTGGCAGACGATTTCAGTTGTGCCATGGTGACAGCTCAATTGCTGGAAGTAGACCCTGAAACTCAGCAAAAACTCGATACCATTAAATTTGCGGCGGAGCTTGAGCAGCAGGTGCGTGGCCAGTATCAAAACGAGAATTTGACTGTACATATTATAGGTTTTGCCAAAATGGTAGGTGATGTGGCTGATGGAGCTAAAGGCGTTTTAGCTTTTTTTGCTGTTGCCATAGTCATTACCGCCATTATGGTCTATTTGTTCAGTGGTTCAGTGATGCTTACACTACTGCCTATTGTTTGCTCTTTGATTGCGGTGATTTGGCAAATGGGGATGTTAACCGTATTAGGATTTGGCATTGACCCTATGTCTATTCTGGTACCGTTTCTGGTGTTTGCAATAGGTGTTAGCCATGGCGTGCAAATGATCAATGCGACTGGCAAAAACGTTGCGTTAGGAATGGATGCAAAAACCGCCGCTCAAGCCAGTTTTCGTAAACTGCTGATCCCTGGTGGCATCGCTTTGTTGTCAGACACAGTTGGCTTTTTAACCTTGCTGATTATTGAAATTGGCGTTATCCGTGAACTAGCCGTTACCGCCAGTTTAGGTGTCGGCATTATTATCCTGACTAATCTGGTGTTGTTACCTGTACTGATGTCCTATGTCAGATTCAGCGACAAATATAAACAGAAGGTTCAGACTCCTCATCCCGGTATTGAGAAGTTCTGGTATAGCCTGTCGTCCTTTGCCACTCCCAAATATGCTTTGGTGATATTAGTAGCGACTGCAGCGCTGTTTGGCCTGGGCTGGCATCAAAGCGCACATTTGAAAATTGGTGATTTGCATCCGGGCGCACCAGCATTGCACGAAGACTCGGTCTACAACCAGGATACCTTCCTGATCACCGACCGATATGCTATTTCCGTTGATTACATCAATGTGATGGTTGAGACACCTGCCAATGGTTGTACTTTCCATGATGTGATGAATAGGATTGACCAGTTCCAATGGCAAATGGAGAACGTGCCTGGTGTTCAGTCAGCGGTGTCGCTGGCATCGGTATCTAAAACCATCAATGCGGCTTACAACGAAGGCAATGTGAAATGGAAAATCTTGCCTCGAACAACTGAAAGTCTGGTGCAATCCTCCAGTAGGGTCGAAACCAGTACAGGTTTACTCAATAGTGATTGTTCAGTGATGCCTGTGATCTTGTTTTTAAACGACCATAAAGCTGAGACTATTGAAACTGTGGTTGCTGCAGCGAAAAAAGCTGGTGCTGCGCTCAGTACAGATGAAGTGAAATTTAAGTTAGCTTCAGGACCTGTAGGTGTGATGGCCGCCACGAATGAAGCAGTAGATGCGGCTCAGACTCCAATGATGTGGTATGTCTACGGTGCTGTTATCATTTTGTGCCTGATTAGTTTCCGTTCGGTGAAAGCCACCGTCGCAGTGATAGTGCCGCTTTATGTGGTGTCTGTTCTTGCAACTGCCTTGATGACCAAGCTGGAAATTGGCTTAACTGTTTCAACTCTACCCGTAATAGCGCTGGGTGTAGGAATAGGGGTTGATTATGGCATTTATATTCTGTCGAACATGACGCAGTTGCTGCGTGATGGCACGCCACTGCGTCAGGCGTATTTCACAGCGTTAAAAGAGACAGGTAGTGCTGTACTCTTTACTGGTATTACGCTGGCGATAGGTGTCAGTACCTGGGTGTTTTCAGCGCTGAAGTTCCAGGTTGATATGGGCATACTGCTGACCTTTATGTTTTTAGTGAATATGTTGGGTGCAGTTTTGGTGTTGCCGGCACTTGCTGCCTTTTTTTGGCGAAAAAATAACTAGTCAAAAAACTGCATGTTTAGACAAGAAAATGGCCGTAAGGCCATTTTCTATTTAAAGCGGATGAATAACTTGTCAAATCAGCTATTTTTATTCTGGTACAACCAGTTACAAAGACATAAATAAAGCTCGAAAAGCCCGTCAATACTCAATAAACTTCGCACCTGACACGCTCTGTATGTAAGCAAACCAGGTCTAAGTAGGCCGAGGTTTCAAAAAAGGATACAAAAATGGCACTGATAGACGGTCAACCTTCTGTACTACTACAAAATGTAAGTAAACTTATTCGTTCTAAAGTCAAAGATCAGGTAGAACTGGTCGAAAAATTTGCCCACACTCTGTACGGCAATATGTCCCATGAAGATTTGTTTGGTCGTAATGACAGCGATTTGTATGGCGCTGCATTAAGTTTATGGCAAAGCTTTAACGGTCATACGGACGCAAAAGCATTAATCCGTGTTTTTAACCCGGAAATAGCGAAACATGGCTGGGAGTCCAAACACACTATTGTTGAAATAGTGGTCAAAGATAGTCCGTTTTTAGTGGATTCAGTGCGGATGGCGTTAAGCCGGCAATCTATCACTGCGCATTTGTTGTTGCATTATCCTTTGCAAACACTTCGTAACGATAAAAACGACATCACAGATTTCTTTAAGTTAGGTACTGTGGACCAAGCCAGCACCGAGCAAACCGTATTCCATATAGAAATTGATCGCATGACAGATAAAGCCGCAATAGAGGCGTTAACCTCTGAATTGCAGTCTGTGATGGAAGACGTGTCTTTAGCTGTGCAGGATTGGAAACCTACCAGGGACAAATTGTTGCAGGTGATTGCTGAGTTGCCCAAACAAGCTGGTTCGATAAATCCAACAGAATTGGAGCAAGCAACAGAGTTCCTGAATTGGATGGCAAAAGATAACTTCACTTTGTTGGGCTATCGGGAATACCGCATTAAAGCTGTGGAAGGCGATCACAAAATTGAAGGCGTCAACGAGAGCGCCTTAGGTTTGATGCGCCGTTCTACTTCGC
>NZ_JAIWOI010000265.1 GCF_020217005.1 Rheinheimera sp.
GCGATTTAATGTTATCTGATTTACCAGAGCAGGCCCGTAAACAGGCTTTGAGTTCCTCTTTGCTGATCCTGACCAAAACCAACAATAAGTCCCGCGTACATCGTCCTGCCTATATCGACTATGTTGGAATTAAACGTTTTGACGACAAAGGCCAGGTGATTGGGGAAGACCGTTTTATTGGTTTGTATTCTTCGTCCTTGTATAACAACAGTGCTGCAGATATTCCATTGCTGAAAAACAAGCTGGCCAAGGTCATGGCCAAGTCTGGTTTTGCTCACGGCACTCATGCTTATAAAGCCTTATTAAATATTCTCGAAACTTATCCACGTGATGAGCTTATCCAGGCGACGACGGATGAGCTACTGGACGTATCTACAGGCGTACTACAAATGCAGGAACGTGATATGACACGCCTGTTCGTGCGCAAAGACGCCTTTGGTCGGTTTGTGTCAGCTATGGTGTATGTACCGCGTGAGCGTTACAACACTCAACTGCGTAAAGACACGCAACAGATCCTGGCTCAATCGCTGGGCAGTACTGAAGCTGTGGAATTTACCACTTACTTCTCTGAGTCTGTGTTAGCGCGTACCCATTATTTCGTTCGGATCAACGATAACAATATCGAGTTTAATGTGAAAGAAATTGAACGCAATTTAGTAGAAGCAGCCCGGACCTGGGAAGATAAGCTGGAAACAGCTCTAGTTGGCCATTATGGTGAAGCCCGTGGTCGTGAGCTGGCCCGTAAATATTTGACGGCTTTTCCTTCGTCTTATAAAGACGAGATGCTGCCAAACGATGCTTTAGTTGATATAGAGAAAATTGAATCTCTGAATGACGAACATCGTCTGGATATGCTGTTTTATCGTCCACAGGAAGAACGCAACGACAGCAAAGCTGTGCGTTTGAACCTGTTCCATAAAGATCACCCAATCCACTTATCGGATGTATTACCAATACTGGAAAATTTCGGTTTACGTGTGATAGGTGAAACTCCTTATGCTGTGCGCTGCCCTGATGGTTCTGTCAGCTGGATTTTAAATTTCGCGATGGAAGTCAATGGCGCTATGCCTACAGACTTCGAGCAAGCTCAGTTGTCTTTCCAGGACTCTTTTGCCAAAGTATGGAAAGGCGAGTTGGAAGACGATGGCTTCAACCGTCTGATTTTAGGGGCAGGCTTAACAGGTCGTGAAGCCTCGTTATTACGTGCTTATGCCAAATACAAACGTCAGATCGGCGGTACTTTCAGCCAGTCTTACGTCGAAAATGCGTTTGCCCGTTATCCAAAACTGGCGCATTTGTTAGTTCAGCTGTTTAACACCAAATTTGATCCACAAAATACAGGTGACACCGCTGCTATCGAAGCTATTGAAAAACAATTAAATGAGCAACTGGACAACGTGGCCAATCTGGATGATGACCGCATTATCCGTCGTTTTGTGGCTATGATGTCAGCAACCTTGCGCACTAACTACTTCCAGCCCAATGCGCAGGGCCAACAGAAGAGCTATATCTCCTTCAAAGTGAAGTCGTCTTTAGTACCTGATATGCCGTTGCCAGTGCCAGCCTTCGAGATTTTCGTGTACTCACCACGGGTGGAAGGTGTGCATTTACGCGGCGGTAAAGTAGCTCGAGGCGGTCTGCGTTGGTCCGACCGTCGTGAAGACTTCCGTACTGAAGTTTTAGGTCTGGTCAAAGCCCAGCAAGTAAAAAACACTGTGATAGTACCAGTAGGTGCCAAAGGCGGTTTTGTTTGTAAAAAATTACCAGAAACCGGTGGTCGCGAGGCTTATTTAAACGAAGGTAAGGAATGTTACCGTACCTTTATCCGTGGTCTGTTAGACATCACAGATAACATAGTACAGGGCCAAATCGTTCCGCCTAAATCTGTCGTGCGTTTGGATGAAGATGACCCGTATTTAGTCGTAGCAGCTGACAAAGGCACTGCAACTTTCTCCGATATAGCCAACGCTATTTCTGCTGAATACAACCACTGGTTAGGTGATGCGTTTGCATCTGGAGGTTCCAACGGTTACGACCACAAAGGTATGGGTATTACAGCCCGTGGTGGTTGGGAATCTGTGAAGCGTCACTTCCGTGAAGTGGGCATCGATTGTCAGACCACGGATTTCACTTGTGTCGGTATAGGTGATATGGCGGGTGACGTCTTTGGTAACGGTATGTTGTTATCCAAACATATTCGACTGCAGGTTGCATTTAACCACATGCATATTTTTGTTGACCCTAATCCAGATGCAGCCAAAACTTTTGTTGAGCGTGAGCGGATGTTTAATCTGCCAACTTCGACCTGGGAAGACTTTGATAAATCATTGATCTCAGAAGGTGGCGGCATTTTCCTGCGCAGTGCGAAATCGATCAAACTGACGCCACAAATGCAGCAGATGCTGGGTACTACAGCAAGTAGTCTGACACCAAACGAATTTATTCGTGCAGCGCTGATGATGGAAGTGGACCTGATCTGGAACGGTGGTATCGGAACTTACGTTAAAGCGACAGATGAAACTCATGCTGAAGTTGGCGACCGGGGTTCAGAAGCATTACGTGTCAATGGGAAAGACGTCAAAGCCAAAATCATAGGCGAGGGTGGTAACTTAGGTACCACGCAACGTGGTCGTATTGAATACGCGGCTAATGGTGGCCGTATCAACACTGACTTTATCGATAACGTCGGTGGTGTAGACTGTTCAGATAACGAAGTTAACATTAAGATCCTGCTCAATGCTCTGGTCGCCAGCGGTGATATGACGCTGAAACAACGTAATGAGCTGTTAGCCGCCATGACCAGTGATGTTGCAGATATCGTCATTAACGACTGTTACCGTCAGACGCAGAGCATTTCAGTATCTTCAGTGCTTGGCGCTGAACAGATGAAAGAATACACACGCTTTATCCATGCTCTGGAGAAAGACGGTAAATTAAACCGTGAACTGGAGTTCTTACCTTCTGATGATGCCTTAGCTGAACGCACTGTGAAAGGTCAGGGGTTAACCCGTCCTGAACTGGCTATTCTGACCGCTTACGGCAAGATGGTGATGAAAGAGTGGCTGGTGTTACCTGAAATTTATGAAAACAGCTATTTCAAACGTCATTTGTTTACTGCTTTCCCTAAAGTTCTGCAGCAAAACTATGCCAAAGAGATGGAAACGCACCCGTTAAAAGCAGAGATCATCGCCACTAAACTGGCGAATCTGATGGTCAACGATATGGGCGCCAACTTTGCGCAGCGCATGATGGAAGAGACAGGTTCGTCCATAGCTGAAGTGGCAGTATGTTACACCATAGCCCGCGATTTGTTTGACGTTGAAGCTGTATGGAACAAACTGGAAGAATTGGATAACGTGATTCCGGCAGCATTGCAGATCAAGTTGTTCCATCAGTTGCGTCGCACTATGCGTCGCACGACACGCTGGTTCTTGCGCCATCGCAACAAAGCGCTGGATATTCAGCAAACGATAGATTTCTTCAAACCGGCTTTTGTTGAAATCAGCAATAACCTGCAAAAACTACTGGCATCGGCTGAAGCTGAACAATTGGCAGCCAACGAGCAAGCCTTTATTGAGCAAGGTGTGCCGGCGGACGTAGCTCGTTATTTAGCTCAGTTAAGTACCTGCTTCTCTGTGATGGATATTGCCCAGGTGGCAGATGCAGAGAAAAATGGCCTGCTGCTGACCGCGGAAATTTACTTCAAACTGGGCGATCGTTTAGATCTGCACTGGTTCCTGGAGCAAATTACGCAGCAACCAGTGGCTAACCATTGGCAGGCTCTGGCTCGTGCTTCTTACCGCGAAGAGCTGGACTGGCAACAACGCGCGCTGTCGGCTGTGGTCGTTCGTGGTTGTGGTGGAGCTTGTGATGCAGAAGCCGTGATTGGCAGCTGGATCACAGAACATGAACCTGTACTGGCGCGCTGGCGTCAAATGCTGGCAGAGTTCAAAACCACCAAGAGCCATGAATTTGCCAAATTCTCGGTGGCTTTGCGTGAGTTGATGTTACTCAGCCATCACTGTGACCCTGTGAAATAATTCGGGTTCCAGCTAGAATACACCGGCTCTTTTTAGAGCCGGTGCTTTTTTGTGCTCTGCTATTTTGCAGAGCACCCCTAGGGCCAGCGAAAGCTGATAAAAATCGTTACGGACGATTTTTGTAGAGAGTTTCTAACTATTAATTATTAAAAGCAGGTTGTTATGTTTTATTCACTGGCGCGTTCTTTAATGTTTTGTACAGATGCGGAGTTTTCTCATCATCTTGCTCTTGGCAGCTTAAAGCATTTAAAAAATACCCCTGCAGCGTTACTGTGGCGTCAGGATTTACCAAAAAAACCAGTGACAGTGGCGGGTATTCATTTTGATAACCCTGTAGGTCTGGCCGCGGGTTTGGATAAAAACGCAGATTGCATTGACGCTTTTGGTCAAATGGGTTTTGGTTTTATTGAGGTAGGCACAGTGACACCAAGGCCTCAGGCGGGGAACGATAAACCACGTTTGTTTCGTTTACCACAAGCCAACGCCATTATTAACCGCATGGGTTTTAATAACAAAGGCGTGGATTACCTGATTGAAAACGTCAAAAAATCAACCTATAAAGGTGTACTTGGCATTAACATCGGCAAAAATAAAGACACGCCAAACGAGCAAGGCAAAGACGACTACATCGAATGTATGCGTAAAGTGTATGCGCATGCCAGTTACATCGCAGTGAACATTTCATCACCAAACACGCCGGGTTTAAGGGATCTGCAATTTGGTGATGCCTTGTTTGATCTGCTGCAGGCGGTGAAAAACGAGCAGTTGGATCTGCAAGCCCAACAAGATAAATATGTGCCGGTTTTCGTTAAAATTGCGCCTGACATGGACGAAGTCGCGGTGCAGCAAGTGGCTGAAACTTTGCTGCGTAGCAAAATGGATGGCGTTATTGCCACCAACACCACACTAGATAAAAGTTCGGTGCAACACCTGAAATATGGCAATGAAATGGGCGGCTTAAGCGGTTTGCCGGTGCAGCAAAAAAGCACTGAAATTATCCGGCAGTTCCGTGCAGCTTTAGGTCCAAAAATGCCTATTATTGGGGTGGGCGGCATAGATTCTGCTAACGCCGCACAAGAGAAAATCGACGCAGGCGCTAATCTGGTTCAGGTCTATTCCAACTTTATTTATAAAGGCCCAAGTTTGATCAAAGAGATCGTTGAAGGCCTGAAATAATCTTTATGCCTGAGTAACTCGGAGTTGTTAAGAGGCGACAAGCCGCTGAGCCCTGTGAGCTTAGTACACCTAAGTGACTGGGCGAAAAGGCGAAGTCAACAAAGCTGCAGCTTCAGGTACGACGGACATATGCCGATCAATTTTGGATCCCAGATACTTAGTCCAAAATAATCTTTAACAGGGCTTATAAACAGGTGTAGAAAGGCAACATCTTGAATTCACAAGGATTGAGTATGTTGTCATTGTGCCCTGACTGGTGCTGGCAGTATTGCTATGAGCAAGACCGTTTGCTGTTGCAGTTGTCGGTCAGCCACCATATTCAAACAGCGTTTAGTGCAAAAGAGCTGAACTTTAAGCCTGTGCAGCAAAGTCTGTGTATGGAGCAGGCGCAATTGCTGATGGACTTTGCTGAAGCTTTGGAAGGACAACTGCCGGACGGCGACCTGCTGCCTGTAGCTGTTCAGGCTGTTGCAGCCTTAAGTTTTGTTAAATCGCCAGCGCAAAAAAGTCACTTATTTAATTTCTCCAGTATAGAAACACGCACTGACCTAATGACGATCGCTAAACTGGATGCAGTGAACCGGGCTAAGGTGTTGTTGGTCGCTAAAGCTGAGCCTATGGTCGATTGTCTGCTGTTGGAGCCTATGGAATTGTTAAATGGCAAACAACTAGCGGTCGGTCAGTTGGTTCGGGTACAGCAAAATCGCCTGATGCCAGTACAATTTGCACGACTGTATGCGTTGACCGCCTGATTTAGCTAAAAGCGCTTAATAATTCGACAACCGCCAAGTGATCGGGCCAGATTAGTCTGGTGATCCTTAAGACAACAGGTAGAATAGGGCACATTTTTCACGCTGGGGTTTAAAAGCTGTGCCAAATCAAACGGATCCTTTTCAGGATATTCGCCCTTATTTTGACCATGAAGTACCAGAAGCGATTTGTCGCCTGTTGGACGACGCCGATTTTTTGCATGCAATTTTAAATTACCGACTGGCCGCTTGGCCAAAAACTATCCGTTATTTGTTTACCCCTGTATTGCGTTGGTTATTGGCACGCAAAGCCAAAGGTTTGCGTTCCGTGTCTGATGTACAGCATATGGTGGCAGATTTTTTACAACAAAGTCTGCAAAAGAGCTCGGCCGGAGTCAGCGTTAGTGGGCTTGAGCATTTAGACCCAAAGCAATCCTATTTGTTTGTATCTAATCACCGTGACATAGCCATGGATCCGGCACTGGTGAATTGGTGTTTGCATCAAAAAGGCATGGACACTGTCCGTATTGCTATTGGTGATAATCTGCTAAAGATGCCTTGCGCTACTGAGCTGATGAAGCTCAATAAGAGTTTTATAGTCAAAAGGTCCATTAAGGCGCCCCGTGAAATGCTCAAAGCTCTGGGTCAGCTATCGGCATATATCAAAGATTCGCTGGAAACGGGTCATTCGATCTGGATAGCACAAAAAGAAGGCCGGGCTAAAGATGGTTTGGATCAAACCGACGAAGCCATTTTAAAAATGTTTTATATCGAAGGAAAAAAACGCGGCCTGGACTTTGCGACTTATATGCAGTCCTTACATATCGTGCCTGTTTGTTTATCTTATGAATTTGATCCGCTAGACCAGGCCAAAGCCAACGAGCTGTATCAGCTTGCCTGTACTGGAGAATATAAAAAATCGGAGATGGAAGATATCCAAAGCATAGTGCAGGGTATTGTGGGGCAAAAAGGCCGGGTGCATGTGCATTTTGGTGAAGCTATTCAAGCCTGTTGTCAGGATCCTGCTGCTTTAGCTGCAGAAGTAGATCGGCAAATTTGGGCGGGGTACCGTTTATATCCAGTTAATTATTTAGCTGCAGGGATGGATATTGAGCTGGAACCGGGTGAAGAAGGTTTATGGTATCAAACTAAAATGGCCTCTTTACCTGAAGAACTGCGTCCTTATGTGCAGCAAATGTATGCGGCACCAGCACTGAAACAGCAGCAGACTTTAGCCCAGCAAGAACTTCAGGCTAGTCAGCATAAGGAGCCGGAAGATGGCACGGCATATCAGTTATAAGTACAAAGGTGAGTGGAAAAAGATCCCCTTCAGCTACGACAAATATGCCGATAGCTTTGAAGCGGTGGCAGCAGCAGAAGGTATAGATCTAACAGCATTTCGTAAAATGGAGCAGCAGGTAGCCATGACCGCCAAGGGCAAAGGCGCACTCAAGGACTATCGCAAAAACGCCTTTATCCAAATGGGTTTTAGCGAAATTCTGCTGCTGCGGGATGATCAGGAACCATTTAATCTCTGAGTATTCGTCTGTTATTCGTGTTTGTTGTAGGTCGGCTTTTATCAGCTGGCATGTCATGGTTGTTATTTAGCGAAAGCAACCAGACTAATCCACATTGCTGTCAAACAATTAGCCACTAAAGATCAACGGCCTTTTATCATCCGCTCAAGGAACAAGCAATAACATGGATAGTTCTGTTTCTGATAAAAATCGCCTTGATGGCCTGGACACACTGCGTGCCATCGCCATTATCATAGTGCTTATCTATCACTACAAAGTAGTTGTCAGCCGTGAAAATCTGTTTGGTTTTATCAGTTCAGTGGGCTGGACAGGGGTTGATCTGTTTTTTGTATTGAGTGGCTATTTGATTGGTAACCAGATCTTGTTGGCCTTTTCCAAAGGGCAGGATTTTTCACTCAAGCTGTTTTACATTCGCCGTTTTCTGCGCACTCTGCCTAATTATTATTTTGTGCTCGCGCTTTATTTCATTTTTCCAGTGGCGCTCGGCGGCACTGCGACTGCACCGCTCTGGTCATTTTTAACTTTTACCCAAAATCTGGGATTAGGTCCGGGAGAAACTTTTACTCACTCCTGGTCGCTCTGTATTGAAGAACAGTTTTATTTAATCTTTCCCGTTATTGCATTACTCATCGCGTATAGCCGACGTTCTATTGGCCTCGCCTGGACAGCTATTGTAGGCGCTATGTTGCTGGCTATGTTTCTGCGTGGATTTAATTGGTATGCACATAGCGAAGAGAACATCTCCGCTCGATCTTTTATGGAATATATTTATTATTCGAGCTTTACCCGCTTTGATGAATTACTGCCCGGAGTGGCCATAGCTTTATTGAAAAACTTTCATCCCACTGTTTATGCTGCACTATTACGCAGAGGTAATCTGCTATTGCTCGCCGGACTGGCAAGTGTGGGATTGATGTTTTATGTATTTCAGAACTATGAATACATCAGAGGCTATGGCCGTACATTCCAGGTGGTGACTTTTGGTTATTCATTTCTGGCCATCAGCTTTGCTATTCTTGTGCTCGCAGCCCTGAGCCCTAACTCCTGGCTGAACCGCATACGAATTCCTGGTGCCACATACATCGCACTTTGGTCCTATGCGATTTATTTGATCCACAAACCCTTATTTCAGGTTCTGAAAGCGCCACTCACAGAATATGGCATTGATATTAATGGTGGTTTGGGTGTGACAATTATTATGACGGTGAGTATTTTTTGTGGCTGGGCACTCTACTTTTTTGTAGAAACTCCCTTTATGAAATTGCGGGAGCGGTTTTATCCGTCCGCTACCGTAACTTCTTCCTCTGCGTATCCACAAAAAGCTTAATACCAGAAGGCAGCTTTTTTGTGCTGCCGATCTGCCTTAAGTTGAGCCTTTACCTTGTGATCAAAGTACTGAGACGTTAATCGCACTTTATTCCACAGCGAACAATTTTAGTACCAGCCTCAAGACCCTGAGCTTTAAACCAGCCTTGCGGCATTTCCAGAGCACCTATTACTGGCCCTTGTGATGCTTTTCCTGTTTCGTCAAAAGGTATCAGTTGCTGAACAAGTTCTATGGTCCAATCTGCTTTGATATAGGCAATATCCAATGGCACTTTAGTGTTGCGCATCCAAAACGACAACACACGAGCTTCGTCGTACAGAAACAACATGCCATTTTCTGCGCTGTCGCGATACATCAGGCCACGGGCACGTTGCTCTGGTGTCAGGGCCAATTCTGTTTGAAATTTAACGTGACCTACTTTGATCCATTCTTTTTCGAACTGGATGTCTTCAACAGCGGCGACAGAAAAACTTAACGCAAAAAAAGCTGATAACAGATAGTTCATCATAAGAACCCCTGGAGAATGAAACAGAAAGACTAACGGAAATTGCGGCAAATAAAAAGGGCGGCCCTAAGGCCGCCCAGATCATGGGGTGCTGTGTAAGTTAGACTGCAGCTAGCACTTGTTTAGGTTCAACAAATGGCAGGTTTAACGCGTCTGCGACGTGTTTGTTCACGACATGACCGTTGATCACGTTTAAGCCATTTAACAGGTGCGCATCGTCCAGCAGTGCCTGTTTGTAGCCTTTGTTGGCTAAGCGGATGATAAACGGCAGAGTGGCGTTGTTCAGTGCAAAAGTAGAAGTCAGTGGCACTGCACCTGGCATGTTGGCCACACAGTAATGCACTACGTCATCCACAATATAAGTTGGTTCAGCGTGCGTAGTGGCTTTAGAGGTTTCTACGCAACCGCCCTGGTCAATCGCCACGTCAACAATGGCTGAACCTGGTTTCATACGTTTGATATGATCGGCCGTCACCAGCTTTGGAGCTGCCGCACCAGGGATTAATACGCCACCAATGACTAAGTCAGCAGATAACACATGTTTTTCCAGTGCATCTACAGTGGAGTACACAGTTTTCACTGCGCCATTGAACTGAGCATCGATACGACGTAAGACGTCTACGCTGCGGTCCAGAACTACTACGTCAGCACCCATACCTACAGCC
>NZ_JAIWOI010000266.1 GCF_020217005.1 Rheinheimera sp.
ATCTGAGCTGCGTTGGTACCGACCATACCGCCACCGATAATCACGACTTTGGCAGGTTCAACACCTGGTACGCCACCTAATAACATACCGCGACCGGCACATGATTTTTCGAGTGCACGGGCACCAGCCTGAATCGACATACGGCCAGCCACTTCAGACATAGGAGCTAACAAAGGCAAGCCACCACGGTTGTCTGTGACTGTCTCATAAGCAATACAAATAGCTCTTGATTTGATCAGGTCTTCAGTTTGCGGCAGATCTGGTGCTAAGTGCAGGTAAGTAAACAAGATTTGGCCTTCACGCAACATAGCGCGCTCAACAGCCTGAGGCTCTTTTACTTTTACAATCATTTCTGCTTTAGCGAAGACTTCAGCAGCAGTAGTTAATACTGTTGCCCCTGCAGCCTGATAGGCATCATCGCCAAAACCAATGCCGCTACCTGCGTTGTGTTCAACAAAAACAGTGTGGCCAAGAGCAGTCAGCTCACGCACGCTGGCAGGGGTCATACCGACGCGATATTCGTGGTTTTTAATCTCTTTAGGTACGCCAATAATCATGATATTCCGCCTGTGTAGGGTTGAGTAAAATTTTTGCCTAGTATAGTTACTGAATTGTAGTTTTACCTGTTGTTTTTTGATGCGATCGCAGTTATAAATCCTGCTATAAGCTGAAAACTGAAATTTTTATCTGCCATGTATGAAACAAGTAAAAGTGTAAAAAAACTAGACCGGATAGACCGAAAAATTCTGACTGAATTACAACACGACGGCCGTATTGCTAACGTTGAATTAGCGAAAAGGGTAGGGCTTAGTGCGACCCCTTGTCTGGAGCGGGTACGTAAATTGGAGGCTGAAGGCTATATTTTAGGCTACACAGCACAAGTCGACCCGAATAAAGTAGGTTCCGCGTTACTGGTTTTTGTTGAAATTACTTTAAGTAAAACCTCTCCGGAAGATTTTGATGAATTCAGTAAGGCTGTACAGAAGTTACATGAAATACAGGAATGCCATTTAGTCTCCGGCAGTTTCGACTTTTTATTAAAAACCCGGGTGGCCAATATGGCGGCGTATCGCGAGCTTTTGGGTGAAACTTTATTACGTTTACCCAGTGTGCGCGGGAGCCGTACTTATGTGGTGATGGAAGAAGTAAAACAAACCACTTTTGTGGCTGTCAATTGATGCAGGTGTCTTGATAGTTCCTATATGAATTGGGCAAGCAGCATAGTCAACGACGCTATGACTTCAAGCTCGAAGGGGAACCCCAAAGGCATTGTTGCCAGAGCAAGGCGACGAGCGAGTGAGACCCCAGGAGCATAGTTGTTGCTATGTGACTGGGGCGAGCAGCGTAGTCAACGACGCTATGGCATCAAGGACGAAGGGGTTTTGTACAGCCACTGTTCAGGCGTTAAAGTTTATATAACCTTTTGTCGCTGAAGTATTAGTCAATAAGGCTATTGCTTCATACGACCTGGGTATAAAGGGGTGCAACAGGGTTGTCACTCTGGTATCTTAAGTAGGTAGAATTCTTAGAATAAATGGGATCTTGTTGTGTTGAGTGAAGCCAGAAGGTTACGAGCCAAATTATTGTTTTCTCTAAACGGAATGCAGCGTTTATCTGAAGTGGGATTGATCCTCAGCTTCGGTTTCGCTGCTTTTATGCTATTGGCTCTGATGTCATTTGACCCGGCTGACCCCAGCTGGTCACAGGCTGGTTATCAAACGGCTGTCCATAACTATGCAGGACCCAAAGGCGCATGGATTGCCGACATTCTTTTATTTACTTTTGGCTGGATCGCTTATTTGGTTCCGCCTTTGGTTGCTTTTGCCGGCTATTTGCTCACTCGCAGAACTATGGCGTTGTTGCAAATGGATTACCTGATTCTGGGGTTACGTCTTATAGGGATAGTGCTGAGTATCATCTGCGCCAGCGCTATTAGCAGTATTAATTTTAACGATATTTTTTATTTCTCATCAGGTGGTGTGGTAGGCGACGTGGTTGCATCTATGCTAATGCCAAACTTTAATTTTATTGGCACCACTTTGCTGTTGTTATGTGGTTTATCTACGGGCTTAACCCTGGCTACCGGTATTTCCTGGGTCACGGTGGCAGATGAACTAGGTGCATTAACTATGCGTCTGCTGCTCGCTTTGTATCAGACTCCAACTCGTTTGGGGCATTATCTGGCTCAGCGCTCAATGGCTAAAGAAATATCGCCTTTGTCTTTTCAGACGGGCGCTACAGAACCAGCGCGGCGACTAGAACCTGAAATATCGTCGGATACGACGCCAAAACCTGCAGATATATCATCTAGTGAACCCGTAGTTGCTCCCCAAGTGATAAGGTTAAACCCGATTTTGAGTGAAGCTGTACCTGCAACTAAGGTTACAGCCGAGGAAGAGCAGATCCCTTTATCAGATATTGAAGAGATCCAGCTGCATTCAAGCCGTGTTTATGTCTCTGATCCACAGAGAATTGAACCCTTACCTTTTGCCCCTTTGGACGAAAAAACCGAAGCTGTGGCTTTTGTCAGTGTGGATACACTGGCTGATGATGATTTGAGCTTTTCTGCTGTGGATGATGGCTATTCACCGGAGCAATTACAGCATCTGGAACAGAGTTTTGCTGAAGTAGAGCGTCAGACAGTGGTAGGTCCTGTTGTGCTGGACGAAGAAGATGAAGACGACACACCACAAGGTACCAGTTTCAGTCCTGATGATTTACCTTCACTTTCATTATTAGACAGACCTGACAAGGCCACTAATCCGATAGACCCAGCCGATTTAGAGCGGGTGTCACGTTTAGTTGAAACGAAGTTACTGGATTTTGGTGTAGACGCCAAAGTAGTGGCTGTATTGCCTGGACCTGTGGTGACACGCTTTGAGTTGGATTTAGCTCCAGGCGTCAAGGTGAGCAAAATCACAGGTTTATCCAAAGACTTAGCCCGTTCATTATCGGCCATCAGTGTGCGTGTGGTGGAAGTGATACCGGGTAAATCTTATATAGGTCTGGAACTACCGAACCAATTCCGTGAGATAGTGCGCTTGTCTGAAGTGATAGGCGATGAAGTCTTTATACAATCCAAGTCGCCTTTAACTATGGTGCTAGGTAAAGACATTGCCGGTAAATCCGTCGTGGCCGATTTAGGCCGTATGCCGCATTTACTGGTGGCTGGTACTACAGGTTCAGGTAAATCAGTCGGCGTTAATGTAATGATTTGTAGTTTGCTCTATAAATCCACGCCTGAAGATGTACGCTTTTTGATGATCGACCCTAAGATGTTGGAATTATCTGTCTATGAAGGTATTCCGCATTTGCTGACAGAAGTCGTGACCGACATGAAAGAAGCGGCCAATGGCTTGCGTTGGTGTGTCGGCGAGATGGAGCGGCGTTACAAGCTGATGTCAGCTTTAGGGGTGCGGAACTTAAAAGGCTACAACCAGAAAATTCAGGAAGCTATTGCTGCGGGCACACCTATTCGTGATCCAATTTGGAAACCTAGTGATAACATGATGACGATGCCACCAGAGCTTGAGAAGTTGCCCTCCATAGTCGTGGTGATTGACGAATTCGCTGACATGATGATGATAGTCGGTAAAAAAGTAGAAGAGCTGATTGCCCGCATAGCGCAAAAAGCCCGTGCCGCCGGTATTCACCTGATTTTAGCGACCCAGCGTCCATCTGTGGATGTGATTACAGGTTTAATTAAAGCCAATATTCCAACCCGTATGGCCTTCCAGGTGTCGTCAAAAATCGACTCCAGAACCATTTTGGATCAGCAAGGTGCCGAAAGTTTGTTAGGCCAGGGTGATATGTTGTACTTACCGCCGGGCTCAGGCGTTCCAACCCGTGTACATGGTGCTTTTGTCGATGACCATGAAGTGCATGCTGTCGTATCTGACTGGAAACGTCGTGGTAAACCAAATTACATCTCTGAAATTTTAAACGGCGAGCCCTCAGAAGACAGTTTGTTACCCGGTGAAACGATGGAAAATGATGATGGTGAGTCGGATCCTCTGTTTGATCAGGCTGTGGCCTTCGTTACTGAAAGCCGCAAAGCTTCGGTTTCTGGTGTACAAAGACGCTTCCGTATTGGCTATAATCGCGCTGCGCGTTTAGTTGAGCAAATGGAAATGAGCGGTATCGTCAGTGGCGCAGGCCATAACGGTAACCGCGAAGTATTAGCGCCTCCTCCTCCTAAA
This sequence comes from Rheinheimera sp., assembly GCF_020217005.1. Classification (GTDB taxonomy): domain Bacteria; phylum Pseudomonadota; class Gammaproteobacteria; order Enterobacterales; family Alteromonadaceae; genus Pararheinheimera. Next base: position 4,200 of record NZ_JAIWOI010000266.1, read on the forward strand.
GTATTTTAACTAAGGTGTATATGAAGAAAAACGTCGGAAAAAAAGCTGTGGCTCTGATTTTGTCTCTGGTATTGCCCGCCTTCATGGCTGCAGCCGATCAAGCTGAAGCATTACAGAAAAAACTGGCGCGTTTAACCAGCTTTCAGGCCAGTTTCGATCAAAGCGTTGTTGATGCCAGCAATAAGCTGATCCAGCAAGGCGAAGGCATGTTGTCATTAAAACAGCCGTCTTTATTTCGTTTTGAAACCCAGACGCCTGAGCCAAACCTGTTTATTGGTGATGGTAAAACCTTGTGGTTTTATGCTGAATTATTGGATCAGGTCAGCATTTATGACGCCAAAGAACAAGTACAAAAGACTCCTTTTGTGCTTTTGACTTCACACGACCCTAAATTATGGGCTCAGTACAGTGTGACAGGGGCCGATGATCAGTTTGATATCACACCGAAAGACCCAAGCAATGCGGTGAAAAAGCTCAGTCTTAAATTTGCAGGTTTAGCTTTATCAAAAATGATCGTCACCGACAGTAATGGCCAGAACAGCACTTTTGATTTTAATCTGGTGCAATACAATACGCCTCTGGCTTCAGAACTATTTCAGTTTACTATTCCGGCCACAGCTGAAGTGGATGATCAACGCGTCAAGTGAACAACCTCGGCTTTGAATTCCACGACGATATCAGGCCTCTGGCAGCGCTGCTGAGGCCAACACAGTTATCTGACTATGTTGGACAGCAGCAAGTGCTGGGGCCCGGTACACCACTGCGTAAGGCGATAGAAGCAGGGCGCATTTCCTCTTTGATTTTGTGGGGACCGCCAGGTACTGGCAAAACTACTTTAGCTGAGCTTATAGCTATTTATGCTAAAGCCGCTATCGCCCGTTTATCTGCGGTGACAGCTGGTGTAAAAGAAATACGTGAAGAGATCCAAGCAGCTAAACAAAGGTTAGTGCAGAATCAACGAACCTTGCTGTTCGTAGATGAAGTGCACCGTTTTAACAAAGCTCAGCAAGACGCCTTTTTACCCCATATTGAAGATGGCACCATTATTTTTATTGGTGCCACCACAGAAAACCCTGCGTTTGCACTTAATAACGCTATGTTATCCCGCGCCCGTGTCTGCATTTTAAAAAAGCTGACCGCAGAGGACCTGACGTTAGTGATAGAGCGGGCAGTGGCGCATTATCAGCAACATGGCCAGCAAGTGCAGATTGGTTCTGAAGCCCAGTCATTATTATTGCAACTGGCTGATGGTGATGCCAGACGCTTATTAAACCTGTTCGAACAAGCGGTAGAAACAGCGCAGCAGGGCGCTGCCAACACTGAATTGACAGCTGATTTATTCCGCCAGTTAGTACCACGCCAATTACCGGGTTTTGACCAGCAGGGCGATATTTTTTACGACTTAATTTCTGCCTTTCATAAATCGGTGCGTGGTTCCAACCCTGATGCCGCTTTGTATTGGTATTGCCGGATTTTAGAAGGGGGCGGCGACCCTCTCTATGTTGCGCGCAGGCTACTGGCTATTGCCAGTGAAGATATAGGCAATGCAGACCCCCGGGCTTTGACTATTGGATTGGATGCCTGGGATACCTTTGCCCGTGTTGGTCCTGCAGAAGGGGAGCGGGCGATAGCGCAGGCGGCTGTTTATATGGCGTTAGCGCCAAAATCGAACGCAGTTTATAGCGCTTTTAACCAGATGCGGCAGTATGTACAGCAACATCCATCCTTTGAAGTGCCGGATCATTTGCGTAACGCACCAACTGCGCTGGCGAAACAACAAGGTTTTGGTAAAGCCTATCGCTATGCCCATAACGAACCAGGTGCTTATGCCGCAGGTGAGGCGTATTTACCAACTGAAATGGCTGGAATGAAGTTTTATCAGCCGTCTGATCGCGGTTTAGAGAAACAACTGCAGGACAAAATGGCCTATTTGGCGATGCTGGACCAACAAGCAAAAGGACAGGACTAATGCAGGTTTATCTGGCTGTGGCTCTGGGGGGCGCTTTAGGTGCCTGCTGCCGTTTCGGTTTAGGCGAATTTATCCTGCATCTTTGTGGTAAATCATTCCCTTTTGCCACTTTGCTGGTTAATATTCTCGGGTCTTTTGTATTAGGCCTGCTTTATGGCCTGTTTTTAGCCGAGCATTTGACGGTCAATCCGTGGAAGACTCTGATCGGCGTAGGTTTTTTAGGTGCCTTTACCACCTTTTCGACTTTTTCACTCGACACTGTTTTACTGCTGCAACAAGGCGATTTGGTGAAAGCCGGTCTGAATGTTGTGCTAAACGTGCTGATTTGTTTAACACTCGCCTGGCTGGGCTTAAAGCTGGGCTCAATGAAGTAATCACTATGTTAGATGCAAAATTTTTAAGAGCCGAATTAGCTCAGACTGCCCAACGTTTGGCAGACCGTGGTTTTCAGTTAGATGTTGCGACTCTGGAGCAGCTGGAAGAGCAGCGTCGTGAATTGCAAATGGCGACACAGGATTTGCAGAATTCGCGTAATACCAAATCTAAAGCCATAGGTCAGGCCAAGGCCCGTGGTGAGGACATTACACCATTACTGGCTGAAGTGGATGGTTTAGGCGCTCAGTTGGAAGACGCCAAACAAAAGCTCGATGCCGTGCTAGCGCAGTGGGATACTATTGTCAGTGCGATTCCAAATTTGCCTCATGAGTCTGTGCCAGCGGGTAAAGATGAAACTGGTAACCTGGTTGTACGGCAGTGGGGCGAGCCCAAAAAGTTCGATTTTGACGTGAAAGATCATGTGGCTTTAGGGGAAGCGCTGGACAAGGGGCTGGATTTTGAAAATGCTGTCAAAATTGCGGGTTCACGTTTTGTCGTGATGCGCGGTCAAATTGCCCGTCTGCACCGCGCTTTAGCGCAGTTTATGCTGGATTTACATACGGAGCAGCACGGTTATACCGAGTTGTATGTGCCTTATCTGGTCAATGCCGCTTCGTTGTATGGCACAGGCCAGTTGCCAAAATTTGGTGCCGATTTATTCCATACCAAACCTGCGACAGAAGAAGGCGTAGGTATGTCATTGATCCCAACAGCAGAAGTACCAGTGACCAACTTAGCCCGCGACTGTATTTTCGAACTTTCGGAGCTGCCACAAAAATATACGGCTCATACGCCATGCTTCCGCAGCGAGGCTGGCTCTTATGGTCGTGATACTCGTGGGTTAATTCGCCAGCATCAGTTTGATAAAGTTGAATTGGTACAGTTAGTCCATCCGGATCAGTCTTTTGCTGCGCTGGAAGAGTTAACAGGTCATGCGGAGAAAGTGCTGCAGCTGTTAGGTTTACCTTATCGCACAATGTTGCTTTGCACTGGTGACATGGGTTTTGGCTCTACTAAAACCTATGATTTAGAAGTCTGGTTACCGGCACAAAATACCTATAGAGAAATTTCTTCTTGCTCAAATATGGGCGATTTCCAGGCTCGTCGTATGCAGGCTCGCTTCCGTCCGGGTGAAGGTAAAAAACCTGAACTGCTGCATACTTTAAATGGTTCAGGTTTAGCAGTAGGCCGCACCTTGGTCGCTATTTTAGAGAACTACCAGCAAGCAGATGGTTCTGTACAAATTCCGGCGGTATTACAACCTTATATGGGCGGCAAAACCGAAATTCGCTGTTAATTAGCAGGCTTAGTTGTATGGAGCAGCTTTTCTGTTCCAGACTATTTGGTAACACTTATGTCATTGATAAAAGAACAAGAAAAACCGAATAAAACACCTATACCACGTCATGTAGTAGTGCGTAAAACCCGCCAGAATCCAGTGAAGCAGATGTTACGCTGGGTGTACTGGTTGGTGTTGATTGGTGTGATTGCCGTAGTGGTGATAACCAGCTTAGACGCAGGTATGACTATGTACAAAGGGCTGAACTAACAGCCCTTTTTCATGTACTGCTCTAAAGGCATTTTGCTGGCTTGGGCAAGCCCGCAATTCGTGTTGCCTGTTTAGCCGGGCCTTCCGGAAACAATAGAAAAAGATACTTACTGTTGCCTTTGTCCGGTCCTAATTTTTCTCCCATACTTTTCACCAGTAAACGTATGGCAGGTGAAGTTTGGTATTCCTGATAAAAAGCGCGGACAAAATTTACGACTTCCCAGTGCGCCTCGGTCATGGTGATTTGTTCAAGACGGGCAAACTCTTCCGCCAGTTGTGGAGACCACAAGGTTAAATCAGCCAGATAGCCATGCTTATCCAGCGGGTAACTTTGGTTGTTTAAAATTAATTCAGTCATCAGAGTTGTTGCTTCGCCTGCAGCACCAAATCCAGCCACTCGCTGTCATTGAGTGCGGTAAAAGGTTCGGAGATAATTGCGCCTCGCACTGCTGCATCCAGCGCCAGACAATAAACAGGGCAAGGTAGACGGTTTAACTGGCCCCCAGTCATTAAATACACGGCATCTTGTCTTAACAAGACTTTATCTTGTGCACCGGCAAGGTTCAATACATCAGATAACCTGTTGGTGCTTAGATCAAATAGTCTCATATCAGGCCTTAATCACATGCTGTTGCGTAGAAAACAATTGGCTTAGTTCCGCGCTCTCCAGCGGCTGCACGTCCAGCACAAGCACATTGGCTTGTAATTGGCGTTGCCGTAAAGATTCTGCACAAATATATAAATTTTCTATTTCGTAAAGTTCAAACAGTTTAAAACTACGCCTGAAATCTTTAACCATCAACTCTGAGCTGTCAGTGCTTTGTACCAGCTGGTAAACCGCATCGTCACTAAATACAACGCTGACCTGATGATCTACAGCTGACAGGGCAAAGATTAAGTCCAGACTTTCCTTTGCCGCTATACCTTCTAAAGGCAGTTTGGTCACTATCACAGCTATCTTCATCAAAACTGTACCAATTTGTCAGACTGAGCCAAACGCATGGCAAATTCGGCTAAACCTGCTGCTATGTAGCCATCTGCTGGTTGTACATCGTCTGAGCATATGCCACGTTTTTCTGCTGCTGTGATACAAAACAGCAAAGGGATATGGTGCGCCCGACAAAACTGCTGCAATTTTGTAGATAAGTTTGGCTCGTCCGAAGGTAGATCAATCAGAGGTGAGGCTGCGGCTACGGCGTCACGGTATAAGAATACTGAATCAATTACATGGTTTGACTCTAAAGCCTGACGCATAAAACGCAAGGCACTGACAAAGCTTTGGCCTTGCAATACCGGGCCTTCAATCAGAACGGCAAAACTGGTCATCTGCTTACCTTTCGCATTTTATATTCAAATTAACCTTTTATTTAAAGAATTAGCCTGTAGCCACATGGGGCGGGGCCACGCAGTCATCAATACTGCTATTTCAGTTCATAAAAGACAATAAAAAAGCCCCGCGACATTGGCGGGGCATTTTACTGTAACATCAGCTTATCTCAAGCCTTTATTAGTCATCACTTCCCATGATGCCCAATAACTGCAACAGGGAGGTAAATAAGTTGAATATGTTCAGGTATAAACCAACAGTCGCCCGGATGTAGTTTGTTTCACCGCCGTTGATGATTCGGCTGGTATCAAACAGAATTAAACCAGACATAATCATCACTACAGCAGCGTTAATTGCCAGATGCAGGGCAGGGATTTGGAAGAATATGTTTGCCAGACCTGCCACTATAACGACAATCAGACCTACAAACAGGAAGTTACCCATAAAGCTAAAATCTTTGCGTGAACTCAGGGCATAAGCTGATAGTGAGAAAAACACCACAGCTGTTAAGCCCAGAGCCTGCATAATGAGCTCAGGGCCATTGGCTGTTGCAGCGAAGCGGTTCAGCAATGGACCAATAGATGCGCCTAAGCATCCTGTCAGAGCAAATACCCAGAAGATGCCACTGGCACTATCTGCTTTCTTTTGGACCACAAAAATCAAGCCAAAAGCTATCAGGGAAAACACCAGCCCCATGCCGAAACCGAAGTTCATAGCCATGGATATACCTGCAGTGACAGCACTGAATGCCAAAGTCATAGCAAGCAGGAAATAGGTGTTGCGTAATACTTTATTGACTTCAACACTATGGCCTATCTGGCCAGTTTGAGTGGTTTGGTTGTAGGACATTGCTGTTCTCTCCATCATATAGTTACTCTTCTGACTGCATCTTACTTGGGAAGTTCCCAAAGTGCCAGCAGTTATCTTTGTAAAACAATTCAATCATTTAAGTTGTTTTATCAAAGTTTAAAAAAATGCTTTTCTTTCTGAACCAATCTGATTATTATACGCGGCGCCGGAGGGGTGGCAGAGCGGTTTAATGCACCGGTCTTGAAAACCGGCGAAGGTTAATAGCCTTCCGAGAGTTCGAATCTCTCCCCCTCCGCCA
>NZ_JAIWOI010000251.1 GCF_020217005.1 Rheinheimera sp.
CATTAAAACGCGGGCGCCTGAGCCAACTGTGCCTAACACGTTTTCTTCCGGTACTTCACAGTCTTCAAATACCAGCTCACAAGTGTTCGAGCCGCGCATACCCAGCTTGTCGAGTTTCTGCGCCTGGCTAAAACCTTTAAAACCACGTTCAACAATAAAAGCTGTCATGCCTTTAGAGCCGCCATTGATGTCGGTCTTGGCGTAAATCACATAAGTGTGGGCATCCGGACCATTGGTGATCCACATTTTGTTGCCGTTTAAAATGTAACGGTCACCTTGTTTGTCGGCGCGTAACTTCATCGATACTACATCAGAACCAGCATTAGGTTCGGACATAGCCAGAGCGCCAATATGCTCACCAGAACACAACTTCGGCAGGTATTTTAGTTTTTGTGCTTCATTGCCGTTACGGGCTATTTGATTGACACATAAGTTCGAATGCGCGCCGTAAGATAAAGCCACTGAAGCAGAAGCACGGCTGATTTCTTCCATAGCGACAATATGTTCCAGGTAACCCAAACCTGAACCACCGTATTGTTCGTCTACAGTGATACCTAATAAACCCAGATCGCCAAATTTGCGCCATAAGTCATTTGGGAACTCGTTGTCATGGTCGATTTGAGCAGCACGAGGCGCAATCTCATCACGGGCAAAGCTGTTGACCTGTTCGCGGATCATATCGACGGTTTCACCCAGATCGTAATTTAATGTTTTGTATGTGCTAATCATGTCGGTCTATCCCCGTTTGTCTTTTTGTCTCAGGTTGCCTGTCTGCAACGTCAACAACTTTGGTTTCTGTTTGATTTGTTTTTATTTAATTCGGTTCTTTGACTTGCTTGGCCTGATCCAGAGTTTCGCGGCAGCGTTTTTCCACTGTCACTAGTTCCATCAGTACTACTTTGATGTCGTCCATCTGCTGGTGCAGCTCAGCTTTTTTCTGTTCTATCAGTTTCAGCATGGTGCTCAATTGAGTCACGCTGCTTTTGTCTGCATCGTACAGCTCGAATAACTGACCTGTTTCCGACAAGCTAAACCCCAGCCTTTTGCCACGCAAAATCAGTTTGAGCCGTACTCTGTCTCTGCGGCTGTAAATACGGGTTTGGCCCTGACGCAGAGGGGTTAATAAGCCCTGATCTTCGTAAAAACGAATGCTGCGGGTGGTGATATCAAACTCTTTTGCCAGCTCGCTGATGCTGTAGGTTTTGTCGTCTTTTTCTGTCATTTGGGCTGTCATTCTGGCCTTAGGCTAAAGTGGCGACAACTATAAGTGAAGTTTACGTAAAGGTAAAGCTGTGTTCACGTCAAATAAGGGCTGGAGGCAGGTTGGACCAGACCGTTGTAAAGTTAAGGTGCCAAAAGACGGCTGCAGAGCGTGCATTTTTCTGAACCTTTCACTGGTCATAGGACCATAGTGTTAGTGGGTTGACGTTGGCGTAAACGTAAATTTGGTGTAGTGTGAGGCCCAACTTTTTCATCATGCTTCTGAACGACGGAGAAATGAACATGGCGCAGCACGAAAAAATTGCCATAGTGGCAGCCAAAAGAACGGCAATGGGTGGATTTTTAGGTGGCTTGTCTGACGTCAGCAGCACTGATTTAGGTGCACAAGCTATCAAAGCTGCAGTAGAACAAGCCGCTGTGGATGGCTCAGCTGTAAGTGAAGTCATCATGGGCTGCGTATTACCAGCTGGTTTAGGTCAGGCTCCGGCTCGTCAAGCTACCTTAAAAGCAGGTTTACCTTTATCTGCAGGTGCAACCACCATCAATAAAGTTTGTGGTTCAGGTTTAAAATCTGTGATGTTAGCCACTGATTTGTTGCGTGCAGGTTCTGCGGATGTCGTCGTTGCAGGCGGCATGGAGTCTATGTCAAATGCTCCTTATATTCTGCCAAAAGCCCGTGCTGGCATGCGGATGGGCCATGCTGAAGTCAAAGATCATATGATGCTGGATGGTCTGGAAAACGCCTACGATGGCAAAGCCATGGGTTGTTTTGCCCAGAAAACGGCTGACGAGCATGATTTTAGCCGCACTCAGATGGATGAGTACGCCGTGTTGTCGTTAACCCGTGCACAGCAGGCGATCAGCTCTGGTGCATTTGTTGAAGAAATCACCCCTGTGACTTTCCAGACCCGTAAAGGCGAAGTGACTTTTGCCACAGACGAGCAACCTGGTAATGCCAAAGTCGACAAAATCCCAAGCTTAAAACCAGCTTTTGCCAAAGACGGCACTATCACTGCGGCCAACTCCAGCTCTATTTCTGACGGTGCAGCTGCATTAGTACTGATGCGTGCTGAGGATGCCAAAGCACAAAACAAAACCGTATTGGCTCATGTGGTGGGCCATGCCACGCATTCACAGCAACCAGAGCTATTCACTGTAGCGCCAGTGGGTGCAGTGACTAAACTGTTAGCCAAACTGGGCTGGGCAACTTCTGATGTGGATCTGTGGGAAATTAACGAAGCTTTTGCCATGGTGACTATGCTGGCGATTAAAGAGCTGAAGCTGGATGTCAACAAAGTCAACGTCAACGGCGGTGCTTGTGCTTTAGGTCATCCTATCGGTGCTTCAGGTGCCCGAATTCTAGTGACTTTAATTCACGCGCTAAAAGCCCGTGGTTTAAAACGTGGTATCGCTACTTTATGTATAGGTGGTGGCGAAGCTGTGGCTTTAGCGGTAGAGCTGCCGTAATAAATAAAAAGAGGCGCGGTAAAAACTGCGCCTTTTGCTTTGAAAATTTAATAAAAAATATATTCAAATCAACAGGTTTAATTTAACAACAAATAGCCAAAGTAATTGGTGTTGCAGCAAGGCGGCATGCGAGCGAGACCCCAGGAGCATAGCAGTCTATGTGACTGGGGCGAGAAGCGCAGTCAACGCCGCTGCAGCGCCAAGGACGAAGGCTATAAAGGGGAGAGAAGTATCATGGCCCATCAGGTTCAGTTATTTATCAACGGTGAATTTGTCCCGTCCAAGTCCGAGCGTTTTATTCCGGTGACCGATCCTGCCACTCAGGACGTGATAGCGCAGGTGCCTTGCTCTACCGCAGATGAAATGGCCTTTGCCATTGCCTCCGCCAAAGAAGCCTTTAAAAGCTGGAAAGAAGTGCCGGTATCAGAACGTGCCCGTTTAATGATGCGTTTTGCGCATTTACTAAAAGAGCATCAGGCTGAAATTGCTGAGATTATTTGCCGCGAATTAGGCAAAACAGTGGAAGATGCCAAAGGTGACGTCTGGCGTGGTATTGAAGTGGTGGAACAAGCCGCCAATATTCCTTCTTTAATGATGGGCGAGACGGTGGAAAACGTTGCGCGCAGCATTGACACCTACAGCTACATTCAACCTTTAGGTGTGTGTGCTGGTATTACGCCTTTTAACTTCCCGGCTATGATCCCGCTGTGGATGTTCCCTATGGCTATTGCCTGCGGTAACACTTTTATTCTGAAGCCGTCTGAACAAGATCCGATGACAGTGAATAAAATCGCAGAGCTTTTTGCTTTAGCTGGTGCACCTGCAGGCGTATTGCAGGTGGTGCATGGCAACAAAGAACAGGTGGATGTGTTATTACGTCACCCGGACATCAAAGCGATTTCTTTTGTTGGCTCTGTTAATGTCGGCCAGTACATCTACAAAACAGGTACTGACCATTTAAAACGGGTGCAGGCTTTTGCGGGTGCCAAAAACCATATGGTGGTGATGCCAGATGCCAATAAACAACAAGTGATCAATGCCCTGGTTGGTGCTTCAGTCGGTGCTGCAGGGCAGCGTTGTATGGCGATTTCTGTGGCTGTTTTTGTCGGTGATTCGCAGCAGTGGATCCCAGAAGTGGCCGCTGCCATAGCTAAAGTTCGTCCTGGGGTCTACACTGACCCTGAAGCTGCCTACGGCCCACAAATCAGCCCTCAGGCGAAGGCACGTATTTTGTCCTTAATTGAACAAGGCAAAGTCGAAGGCGCCACTTGTTTAGTGGATGGCTCAGATATCAAAGTGGCGGGCTATCCAAACGGCAACTGGGTGGGTCCTACTGTATTTAGCGATGTCACACCTGATATGACCATCTACAAAGAAGAGATCTTTGGTCCAGTGCTGGCCACAGTGAATGCCGCTTCGTTGGATGAAGCCATTGAGCTGGTGAACAACAGCCCATATGGCAACGGTACTTCTATTTTCACCGCCAGCGGTGCAGCAGCGCGCAAATACCAACATGAAATTGAAGTAGGTCAGGTCGGTATTAATATTCCAATTCCTGTGCCTCTGCCATTTTTCTCTTTCACAGGCTGGAAAGGTTCCTTCTACGGTGACCAACATGCCTATGGTAAACAAGCTGTGCGTTTCTACACAGAAACCAAAACCATTACCGCCCGTTGGTTTGACGACTCTATTCCGGTGTCAGGCCCTAATATGTCGATTAACCTGCGTTAATTCAGCAGCAGAAAAGCGTTCTGTTTGCTCTGTGTCAGAAGCAGAACGCTTTATGAATAAAAAGCCTTTAGGCAAACAACCAAGCCAGATTAAATGCGTATAAAACGCATGAAGACCAAAGTGGCAGAAAGATCACAGTGCACCAGACACTGCTCTGCTAAAACCTCAGGGTGATGTGATGAATTTTAATTTAACAGATGATCAAAAGGCCTTTGTGGAGGTCGCTAAACAATTCGCTGAACAAGAACTGGCGCCTCATGCGGCACAGTGGGACCGCGAACATCATTTTCCAAAAGACGTTATTCAAAAAGCCGGAGAATTAGGTTTTTGTTCGTTATATACGCCTGAAGATCAAGGCGGTATGGGCTTATCCCGTTTAGATTCCAGCATTATTTTTGAACAGCTGTCGATGGGCTGTACGGCCACAACGGCCATGTTAACCATCCATAATATGGCGACCTGGATGATAGCCAGCTGGGGCACTGAAGATGCCAAAGCCCAGTGGTGTCCTGCGTTAGTCACAGGCGAAAAGCTGGCGTCTTATTGTTTAACTGAGCCTGGCTCAGGTTCAGATGCTGCTTCTTTACGCACCAACGCAAAAAAAGACGGCGATCACTATTTATTAAACGGCTCCAAGATGTTTATCTCTGGTGCTGGCGAAACTGAAGTTTTAGTGGTGATGGCCCGCACTGGCGAAGCCGGTCCCAAAGGCATCTCAGCTTTTATCGTACCAGCGGATGCGCAAGGCGTTATTTACGGCAAAGCCGAAGAGAAAATGGGTTGGAATGCCCAGCCAACCCGTTTAATTACTTTTGATAATGTGCGTATTCCGGCTCATTACCTGCTTGGTAACGAAGGGGAAGGTTTTGGCTTTGCGATGAAAGGCTTAGACGGCGGTCGTATTAATATCGCCACTTGCTCTATCGGCACAGCACAACAAGCCTTAAATACAGCACGTAACTATATGCTGGAACGTCAGCAGTTTGGTAAGCCGCTGGCTGCCTTTCAGGCGTTGCAGTTTAAACTGGCAGATATGGCCACCGAATTAGTCGCTGCCCGTCAGTTAGTACGTTTAGCGGCTTTTAAATTGGATGCTGACGATCCGGAAAAAACAGCTTACTGTGCTATGGCGAAACGTTTTGCCACAGATGTGGGTTTCCAGGTGTGTGATCAGGCGCTGCAATTACACGGTGGTTATGGTTATATCAAAGAATATCCGCTGGAGCGGCATTTCCGCGATGTGCGGGTGCATCAGATTTTGGAAGGCACCAATGAAATTATGCGACTGATTATTGGTCGTCGTTTACTGGACGAAGCAGCCAACGACATCCTGTAACTCTAGGCCCGTCGTACTTGAAGCCGCAGCTTTGTTGGCTGCCTGATTGTAGATAAAAAGCACGCCCCAGTCACATAGGTAAACTTTGCTCCTGGGGTTTGTTGTGCTTGCCGTCGCGCTGCAACTCCAATTACTTGCGGGTATAGCGCGCATAATTATCGGTAAAAAGCTAACCGATCAAATTCGGTAAAAAGGAGATTTTATGGCACAACTCAAACTCGAAAAACGCGGCCATACCGCTTTAATTACCATGGCAAATCCTCCTGCCAATACCTGGACCAAAGAGACCTTAACTCAACTGCGTGATGCGGTAAAATCTTTGGAACAGGACAAAACTATCTACGCCTTAGTGATCACTGGCGAAGGTGAAAAATTCTTCTCTGCAGGTGCAGATTTAAATCTGTTTGCCTCTGGTGACAAAGCTGTTGCTGCAGACATGTCTGCTATTTTTGGTGAAGCTTTTGAAACCTTAACGGCTTTTCGTGGCGTCTCTATTGCCGCCATTAATGGTTATGCCATGGGCGGTGGTCTGGAAGTCGCGTTAGCCTGTGATCTACGTATCGCTGAAACTCAGGCGCAAATGGCGTTGCCTGAGGCCAAAGTGGGTTTATTGCCTTGCGCAGGTGGTACTCAGAATCTGGCGATATTGGTCGGTGAAGGCTGGGCTAAACGTATGATCCTCTGTGGTGAACGTGTAACCGCAGAGAAAGCCTTACAGATAGGTTTAGTCGAAGAAGTGGTAGGCACAGGCATGGCGTTGGAAGTGGCTTTACTGCTGGCTGATAAAGTAGCAGAGCAAAGCCCGCCAGCAGTGGCTGCCTGCAAACAACTGATCCAAAAAGGTCGTAGTGCGCCAGTACACAGTGCCTTGCCTTTAGAGCGTGAGCTTTTTGTGAAGTTATTTGATACCCAGGATCAGGTCGAAGGGGTGCAGGCCTTTTTACAAAAACGCAAAGCCAGCTGGGTAAATGGATAAGGTGCAAAACATGACTGAAAGCATGAGCCAGCAAGATGTGGTGCTGTTTGAAGAAATCGCCTGTGTTGGCGGCAAAATTATTGGTATAGCGACCTTAAACTCAGAAAAATCACTGAATGCCCTGAGTTTAGCTATGGTGGAGCTGTTGCTGCCACAAATGCAACAATGGAAAAATGACAACAACATAGCCTTGGTTGTACTGCAAGGCACTGGTGATAAAGCCTTTTGTGCCGGTGGTGATATCCGCGATTTATATCAGGCCATGAAAGCAGCTCCCGATAGCTACCAGCCTTATGTCGAAGACTTTTTCACTAAAGAATACAATTTGGATTATTTGATCCATACCTTCGATAAGCCAGTGCTGGTCTGGGGTAATGGCATAGTGATGGGCGGCGGTTTAGGCCTGATGGCGGGCGCTTCGCATCGCATTGTTACTGCGACCAGTCGTATAGCTATGCCAGAGATGGCCATAGGTTTATACCCTGATGTTGGTGGCAGCTGGTTTTTAAATCGTATGCCGGAGGGGTGCGGTTTGTTTCTGGGGTTAACGGGTGCATCCATCAATTCAGCCGATGCCAAGTTGATTGATTTAGCCGACCATTTTTTAACTCATGATAAAAAAGCTGCTGTGCTGGATAAATTAACTCAGGTGAAATGGGGTAATACCATAGCGCTGAATCACCAGAAACTGACGGACCTGTTGCTCGGCATGGAAGAGATGTGCCGCAATCAGATGCCACCGAGTCAAATTCGTCTGCATCAGGCCTCTATCAGTGCAGTGGGGCGTGCAACCTCGCTGCAGCAGGCTGTAGAGCTGATTCTGGCCATGCCAAATGAAGATGCCTGGCTCACCAAAGCCAAAGCCTCGTTGCAATACGGTAGCCCTATTACCGCTCATATTGTGTATCGCTTATTGCAACTTGGCCAAAGCAAAATTCTGGCGGACTCGTTCCGTCTGGAATTGGGCCTAAGCGTGCAGTGCGGCAAACTGGGCGAATTTACCGAAGGGGTACGTGCACTGCTGATTGATAAAGACCAAAAGCCAAACTGGCGCTACAAAACTGTGTCTGACGTGCCCGCTGATGTGATTAATCAGCTATTTCATTCGCCATGGGCTGCTGACTTACATCCATTACAACATTTAGGTTCGCTGGAGCATTAATATGAGCGCTACTATTCAAGCAACGGTTGCATTTATTGGTTTAGGCAATATGGGCGGCCCAATGGCCAGCAATGTATTAAAAGCAGGTTTTAAGGTTCAGGCTTTTGATTTATCCGAAACAGCTTTGGCTCAACTGGCAGCTGAAGGTGCAAAAGCCTGTGTTTCGGCGGCAGAAGCGGCGACAGGGGCAGATTTTGTCATCTCTATGTTGCCAGCTGGCAAACATGTGGCTATGACCTACACAGGCGAGTCAGGTATAGCGCCTTTCATCAGTAAAACTGCGCTGGTGATGGATTGCTCCACTATTGATGCCACCACAGCACGCAAAGTGGGAGCCGAACTGGCAGAGCAGGGAATAGCCTTTATCGATGCCCCTGTATCAGGTGGAGTAGGTGGTGCGAAAGCTGGCACTCTGACTTTTATCGTCGGTGGTTCTGAACAAAACTTCCAGCGCGCTCAACCAGTCTTGTCGGCTATGGGAAAAAACCTGTTTCATGCCGGGGATATAGGGGCAGGCCAGGTTGCGAAAATTTGCAACAATATGCTGCTGTCTATTTTGATGGTGGGGACCAGTGAAGCGCTGCAACTAGGCATAGACAATGGCCTGGATCCGAAAGTATTGTCCGATATTATGCTGAAAAGTTCTGGCCGTAACTGGACTCTGGAATTGTATAATCCATGTCCCGATGTGATGCCTAATGTGCCGTCGAGCAATGGTTATCAGGGCGGTTTTATGGTGGATTTAATGGCCAAAGATTTGTCCTTAGCCACTGAAACTGCGCTGTCCAGTCAATCCAGCACCCCTATGGGCACTTTAGCCCGTAGCCTCTATGTGGCGCATCAGCGTCAGGGGCATGGTAAAGAAGACTTCTCAGGCATTTTTCAGCTGTTTGGCAAAAATAAGAGTTAATTAAATGAATTTAAAAGATAAAGTTATAGTGGTCACAGGTGGCGCTCAGGGCCTGGGCTTAGAAATGGCCAGGATGTTATCCGCAGAAGGCAGCCATTTAGCCTTGTTGGATATGAATGCAGAGCAGCTGAATGCAGCTCAGGCCGAGTTGTCAGCCAGCGGTGTGACTGTGCGCAGTTATGTATGCAATGTTGCCAATGAAGAAAGTGTTGAAACCACTTTTGCTGCTATTGCTGCAGATTTTGGTGCTATCGATGGCCTGATCAACAACGCTGGTATTTTGCGTGACGGTTTATTGCTGAAATTCAAAGACGGTGAGCTGGTCAGCAAAATGTCGCATCAACAGTTTCAGTCTGTGATTGATGTGAATTTAACCGGCGTGTTTTTATGTGGCCGTGAAGCAGCGGCTCTGATGGTGAAATCAGGCCGTAAAGGTGTGATTATCAATATGTCGAGCGTAGCCCGTGCAGGCAATATGGGCCAAACCAACTATGCTGCTTCCAAAGCTGGTGTAGTGGCTATGACTGTAACCTGGGCTCGAGAGTTGGGCCGTTATGGTATTCGTGTTGGCGCTATAGCACCAGGTGTGATCCGTACTGCGATGACGGACGCGATGAAACCTGAAGCCCGCGACCGTTTAGTGGCGATGAAGCCAGTTGGGCGTTTAGGCGAAGCTACAGAAATTGCGCATACAGCGAAATACATTTTTGAAAATGATTTCTTCACAGGTCGTGTGGTTGAAGTGGATGGCGGCATTAGTATGTAAGTAAAATTGGGGTCAAAATGGGGTCAGATCACATTATCAAAAAATAATGTGATCTGACCCCATTTTCAAAGATCTGACCCCATTTTCAGTTTTACAGGATCTCACCAATGAAACTTATTCTCCTGCCTTTGCTGCTTTTGGCCTCTGTTCTTACCTCTGCACAGCAACTGGATACTCCCAATTATACCGTTGAAATTCAACAACTTTGTCCTGAAGGCGAAGTGCAGTGCCAGCAGGTATTATACAAAGGCACCTCTAAAGTATCGGGCGCCAGCATCGAGTTAAAAGGCACGGCCTGGCATAGCTTATGTGCTGATGGTGTCACGCCATGTCGTTTTTTAGGCTATCAGTTCAAGAATGGCCGTATTCGTTATTTGGTGCATGAGTCTGGGTTGTTACAGGTGATCGGTAGTTCTGGCAAAGTAGTGCTG